>NZ_JBBNJY010000059.1:0-7493 GCF_040093295.1 Ruminococcoides bili | reverse complement strand
CCGATCTAAAGTTTGGTCAACCTTTTTAAAGGGTTGACCAAACTTTTATAATTGCTTAATTGCTCGGCAAAAGTTTTATAAACCCCATTTACCAATCGACAACCGAGGTGAAACTATGGAAAAAAATCTTAACACTCCTCCCACGCAACTTTACAACATACACAACGATATGAAAACTCTGTTTGACAGTTTGCCGTACACCAAATCTTTTGCAAAAGGCGAAATAATCTATCACCAAGGCGACATTGCCGACAGCTTTTACTATATAAAGAAAGGCAAAGCAACCGTATTTATGATTTCTCCCGACGGAATGGAAAAAACTCTGAACACTGCCTCAAAAGGGGAATTGATTGGCGAGGGCGCTTTTTTTGACCACAAGCCGAGGGTAAGCTCCGCAAAGGCGGTAACCGCAAGCGAGCTGACAATTATTGATAAAAAAATTCTCCTCGACCTTATTCAAAAAAATCCTCCGATTGCATTTGAACTGCTTGAAATTCTCGCCACAAGAATAAGACTGCTTACCACCCAGCTTGACTCAATGACATTTATGCAGGCAGACGCACGAATAGCAAAACTTTTGCTTGACGATATGGTTGACGGCAAAGTATCGCTCACACACGAGGAAATTGCATTGACGGTAGGAGTGTCACGAATCACCGTTACAAAAGCATTGAGCAGATTATCCGCACAAGGCATACTTGCCACACATTACAGAGGAATAAAAATACTCGACAAAGCAGGTCTTGAAAAAATTTGCGGGGAAAAATAATAATGTAAATATTGTTTGGCAAATTACTATTTTAAAAATCGGCTTTGTCAAGAAAAGTGTGTAAGTTTTTTAAAAATAGCGGAATGTAATTTTTGTAAAGCACACTGTGCAAATATACATTGTTGTTTTCAATGTCTCTGCAACGATAAAGCAATCCGATTTTTCACTGTAATATACATTTTCAAGTTTGGCGGTGTAAAACATTTGCAAACTGAATTTATTGGTTTGCTCAAGTTCGGAGTTTACCACACTGCTTTTTAAATATGATAAATATTTATTTCTCATAGCTTTGTCGGCAGAATTCAGCTTTTTAAAATCATCGGTAAAACAGCCTCCACCGTTCCTTTACAAATATTTATTATAAACACAGTATTTAATACTTCGTAGTATTAAAATAATCTCATCCGTTTTTCAGTACAACGCATTTATTATTTCTTGATGTAAAGACAGATTCAAAATTTTCTTTCGGATATTCAACAAGTCCGTTAATAGGGTCTGCTATGGTTACCGTGTCGGCACTGTAGCCAATCAAATCGGCTGCATGGTCGTCCATACACCAATCGTATTGTTTGCCGTCTGTTCCTGTCCAGGATTCAATGTCACTGCGTTCAACCATACCTATAGTAACCCATACCACAATCGGGTAGCCTTTATCGACAAGTTCGTACAGTTCCTGTGGGGTAGAACCTGTAATGTCTATGGCTTTCAGTTTGCTGCCCGTGTATTTAAAATAGTTATTTGCCGCCGTTACAATAGGAGTTGTGCCGCAGACATAGCCGTAAACGCTTGTAGGGTCGCCGATAAAGTATTGTTCGGGACTTGAGCCGTAAAGGTTTCCGTCCTCGCCGTACTCAATGTCGTAAGGAGTGCAGGGGAGGTATTCGGTGGCCATAGTGTATTTGTCAACATTGCAGCCGCTGTAGTTCATAGCCATTGTAAGGGCGGTTACTTCGCAGCCCGTAGGAAGTTCAGGCTCCTGATATATTATATCGAAATTTTGAATAACGCAACTGTCCCTTGACGCTCTTGATACTGTTGCAGTGCTGTTTTCCCGGAAATCATCGGCAATGTCATTTTTTTTGCCACAGCCTGAAATCAAAGTTATAGCGCTCATTGCGGAAAGCAAAAAAGCGGTGATTTTTATTGCAATATTTCTCTTCATCGCAATTCTCCGTTTCAAGTAAACATATGTACAAATTATACCACAAGCTTTGACAATAAACAATCTTTTCGGAGTAATATTGTTGTAAATAAGTTGTCACTTCTCAAATTTAAGATAGATTAGGCAAAATTTGTTTTTATAATAAAAGCTTTCTGACGGTAAAAATAACTTAAACTGAATTATTTAATTGTCAATAATCGTCTTTAATTGATATGTTTTGTGTTTGTGAAAAAATTGTAAAAAAGTGTTGACAAAGTGAACGCACAGTGATATAATCAATACTGTTCTCAAGAGAGAACACAATTAGACAGTTGGTGTTAATGACGCTGAGGGTCCACCTGTTCCCATACCGAACACAGAAGTTAAGCTCAGTGGTGCCGAAAATACTTGGCTGGTGACGGCCCGGAAAGATAGGGAGATGCCAACATCAAAGTGTCCATCCAATAGGGTGGGCATTTTTTATTGTTAAATTTAAGTGATTAAGCAAAAATCCGGCTTCTTTCATATGAAGTCGGATTTTTCGTTTATCATTCAAGTACATCAAAGCCTCTGTCATACAGCATTAAATTAATATCAATTACACTTAGTTTGTGAAGCAGTCCAAACATTATTACCGCATCTCTGCCGTCTTTGGCATACAGAGGTGACGCTTTTATACGGTTCAGCAATTTTTCTGTCTGGGTCAGATCCGCACCTATTCCAATGCAGAGCATTATCAGATTATCTCTTGACGGTGTCTTTATTCCTTGGAATATCTGATAGCCGTAGTGCTTTTCTATCATAGAATTATTTATAGCTTCTGATTTGCTTATCTTTTTGCTTTGTATAATACTTTCAAGCATTTGAGGTAATGTCGCAAAATTCAGCTGATCCGAGTTT
This sequence comes from Ruminococcoides bili, assembly GCF_040093295.1. NCBI lineage: Bacteria > Bacillati > Bacillota > Clostridia > Eubacteriales > Oscillospiraceae > Ruminococcoides > Ruminococcoides bili. Next base: position 4,683 of record NZ_JBBNJY010000059.1, on the reverse strand, counting down.
TCTTTAAAATAATCGTCAAGATTACTTTTTGATTTTAAGCTATTGAGAAGTTCATCAGTTGATTTTTTCAATTTATATCTTCCTTTTTATACAAATTTATGCTAATATTTACAAGAGGGGAGGTGCAAAAATGAACGAATTTGAATATAAATTTTCACTTTGGCAATTTGATGTTGTTACAGATTTTAACAGAACGACACAGCTTGTGCGCAATCGCAGCACGGGTCGGCTTATGGTGAAAAAGATTATGCCCGCTTACGAATTTGAGGTACATAACGCTGTCAGTAAAATTAATAATTGCCATATCGCAAAAGTTTTTGATGTTATAACTGACCGCAATGCCTGCATTATTCTTGAAGAATATGTACAAGGTCATACCATTGAGCAGTATTTGTCAAAAGGTACTTTTGCGGAAGATTATGCCATAAATATTGCCCGTCAGATTTGCAACGGACTCAGTGTTTTGCACAAATATTCAATTACCCATCGTGACATTACTCCGTCCAATATTATCATAGGTTTTGACGGTGTTGTTAAGATAATTGATTTTGGAATTTCAAGACTGCATAAAGAAAACGCCAAACACGATACGCAGGTTCTCGGTACAGAGGGTTATGCCGCACCCGAACAATTCGGCTTTAAGCAGAGCGACTGCAAAACAGATATTTATGCTCTGGGAGTTTTGCTTAATTATATGCTAACAGGTCATATACCGTCAGAAGTTATGTACCGTGACGGTGATGTTGCGGATATTATTAAAAAATGTACAGAATACAATGTTGAAAAGCGTTTTGAACGGATAGAGGATTTAGACGCCGCTTTGAAAAGAAAGAGAGTTTACGGCTTTAACTTTGCCGACAATTTTATGGAAAATTTCCCCGGACTCCGTTCGGAAAAGAAAGGTGTGCGTGTTTTTGCGTGCGTAATGTACGGCTGGATGTTTTTATGGATTATAGGTATGTACAGCAAGTATTGCGTAAAAAATATACTGAACTTTTTTCCCGTCACGCTTATGGTAATACTGCTTTTCTTTATTCCCATTTCATTTTTCTCTGACCTTTTCGGCTTCCAGAGTTGTATTCCCAAAATAAGGGATATGCCTAAAACTTTAAGGAAGCTTATTTTTTACTCATTAGCCGTTGTGAGTATGTTTGTCGGTATGTCGATTTTCCGTGCCGTTACAACGGTATCTTATTTATGGTAATTATTTCCATAGTACAACAATATTATAGCATAAAATTTTTTCTTAGTGTATGCTGTCAGCATACACTTTTTTATTTGGCTTTTTATATAATAATGTCAACGAATTTAATAAAAGGAGGAATTTATTATGAAAAATACCGTTAAAAAAGTTTTATGTACATTTATTGCAGTGGTTGCGGCGGTCACTTCTACATTGGTTTTTACAGGTTGTGGCTCAAAAAAAACCACAAGCGACGTAAGTATTCCTGACTATACTTTTTCTGAAAGTTCTAAGGAAGAGGAAAGTTCGCAGGCAGAAGAAAGCTCAAAGGATGATGAATCTTCTGAGGAGGAAAGTTCAAAGGAAGAAGAAAGTCAACAAGATGAAGAAAGTTCTAAAGAAGAGGATAACGATTCCGACACCGTTAATCCTGATTTTAAGGAAGTAATGGACGATTACGAGGACTTTATGAATGATTATGTTGACTTTATGAAGAAGTACACAAGCAGTGACAATCCTGCAGGACTTATGAAAGATTACACGGAGATTGTGTCGAAGTATGCTGATTGGGGCAAGAAGATAGACGATATTGACGAGGATTCTCTTTCAAAAGCAGATTACGATTATTATATTGATGTGACAGCAAGAGTTACTAAAAAACTTGCAGAAGTTGCCTAATAATAAAAATGACTTTTAATGACATCTGGGAAGAAATCGTAAGATGCACAGGCAATGTAATTACCACAAAAGAGAATACAAAATTTACATATGTTGTAAATGAAAACAGTATTTTTATTCCGAAAGCGAATTGGAAAATTACAAAATCAGAGCTTGAAGGTGCGGTAAAAATGTTGCAAAATCCGTCATTTGCAAAGAATGCGGCAATCGGTTCATCGTATGTGTATGCTATAATATTTAATGCTTTGGAAGAAATTCAATAATAACAGACTTTTTCATACGGATAAAAGCGCTCGGGTACTGTACCTTGAGCGCTTTTATAATGCAATTAAAAGTTGGCTTTGTCAAGAAAATTGTGTAAGTTTTTTAAAAATCATAAAAACTTTACAAATAATCCTATGAGAACAACTATGTATCTAAAAAACAACTACAATCATCCCATCAGTCTTCCTTATATTCTATTACTCGTGTACATATATAATGATAAATTATAATGATAAATGTATCACGAACTAAAGTCAAGTAATAATTTTCAAAAACGAATAATGTCTTTCCTTGGAGCTGATAACGGGTGATTGTAATTATTCAAACTCTTTGCCTCGCCTGCTGCGGCTTGTTCACAGTCATATTTTCTTCAACTCTACGCCCTAAAAACAGTCCACCGGACTGTTTTCTTTACGGGCTTTCAAATCCCGTTTTGCAATTTCATCTTTAATCAAAAAAGATATTACCCACAAATTCGGATAATATCTTTTTCTTGGAGCTGATAACGGGTGATTGTAATTATTCAAACTTTTTGCCTCGCCTGCTGCGGCTTGTTCACAGTCATATTTTCTTCAACTCTACGCCCTAAAAACAGTCCACCGGACTGTTTTCTTTACGGGCTTTCAAATCCCGTTTTACAATTTCATCTTTAATCAAAAAAGATATTACCCACAAATTCGGATAATATCTTTTCCTTGGAGCTGATAACGGGATTTGAACCCGTGACCTCGTCCTTACCAAGGACGCACTCTACCTCCTGAGCTATATCAGCATATTAAATTTTTAATCAGCGTTAAGCAATATTGGTATTATATCACATATGTTTTACAATTTCAAATGTTTTTTTAATTTTTTTCAAATTTCTTGATAAAAATTTGAAATGTTCCGTATAATACGAAATTTGTATTGCACAAATCATAAAACCAAAATAGGCGGTGTCAGAAGTCCTATAATACGCCCACAAGGACTTCTGACAAACTACCTATTACCCTGAAATGTCGAAATGACATTATATTCAGTATTTTACAACAAGTTATAATTATTGTCAAGTTAAATTACGGTAATTCCGAGTCCACGCATAACATTTAATGCGGCTGTATTTAAGCCGTTATCATTTGAGGCAGTGGCATTGCTGTCAACAGTCAGTCGTGCGTTCGGCAAAGCGGTTCGGGCAAGCACGGCGTTTGAAATAACACAAATATTCGATACAAGTCCGCAGAGCTCGATTTCTTTGTAATCACACTTTCTTAGATAATCAAACAGAGCCTCACTGCCATAGGTGCATTTCTTGAACACTTTGTCGTTTGGCTGAACCATAGACTTGATTTTTCCGTAAAGTTCGTGACCTTTTGTGTACTCAATGCAATGTTCAATCGGCAATATTCTGCCCTCAAAAGTAGTTAAGTAATCGCAGTGATGGGTATCGAGAGTGAATATAATGTCTGCACCCTCTGCCCTGTATTTTTCGATTTTTTCGGCAATTACATTTTCAAGTTTTTCCGCACCGTCAAATCCAAGTGAACCGTTTACAAAATCCACCTGATAATCAACTGTAATCAAGCATTTTCTCATAGTAAACTCCTTACTTCCACGGGCGCTTTTTACCGTCCCAGCCTTTGTTATGCCAATAGTCCGTATCAGCCTCGTTCCAATCGCTTTTCCTTTGAATTATACGCATAAGTTCAAAAAAGGCTTTGGTCTTGATTCCGACCTTCACCTTGCCGTCCTTTGCTTTGATTTTCTTTGCAAGGGCGGTGGTCTTTTTGTCGATTGCTTTCAAAGTGTTTTCGCTGATTCCGTTGTATGATGTGGCACGGACATTCACACCGTATTTATAAATTTTTGGTATTCCCCAAAAGAAAAAGCTGTCGGCAATATCTTTATTGGTTGACTTTGTACCCGCTCTGGCGGCTGTGGAAATACACACTGCCTGCTTTGAAAACATACTTTTTTCGGGACGGTGCACCATCCAACGGTAGCCGTAATGGTCAAGAAAACTTTTCATAGCGCCTGTGGTGTGGTAAACATAAACGGGGCTTGTAAAAATAAGCACATCTGCATCATCAATTGCATTTGTCAGCTTTTCGAGCCTTGCGTGATGAGGGCAAAGATGTTCATTTTTTATAAAACAGCTTGTACAGCCAATGCACATATCACTGAAATCCTTTGGCAAAAAGAACTCTGTAACTTTGCCGCCAAGTTTATCGGCAAGCATTTTGCCGATGTGATATGTAGAGCCTTTATGGCTCTGACCGTTGACTACTGTAATTTTCATTCCTTAATCTCCACAGGTTTTTCGTCAAAGCCTTTTATTTGAAAACGAAGTCCGCAGGTTGAACATTCGTAGTACGGTTTGCCGTTGTTTTTTCCGTCATCTACGATGAGCATAGGACTTTCGCAAAATGGACAAAGTTTAATATCTTCCATAGTTATTCTCCGTTCGGATTAATTTTTAATGTATTAATAATCGGTTATTTGTCAAAAGTTTGGCAATTATGGTTTAGCAAAATACTTTTTAAAGCAATTATAAAAGTTTGGTCGACCTTTGAAAAGGTCGA
>NZ_JBBNJY010000058.1:0-7506 GCF_040093295.1 Ruminococcoides bili | reverse complement strand
ATCTATTGAAATTTTTTATTGAGGTGTTATGAACAGAAACGAATTTATAAACTATGTTCAAACTGCATACGGTGTGAAAGGCGATAACCCGTGGCAAAAAGATCCCGTGTCAACTGTTTTTCGTCATATTGGTAACAGAAAATGGTTTGCACTTGTTATGAGGGTTAAAAGATCAAGTTTAGGGCTGAATGGAGAAGAGTTGATTGATATAGTGAACTTTAAATGCGATAAAGTAATGGTTGGCTCTGCACTTGGTAATAATGGCTTTTATCCTGCGTATCATATGAATAAGGAAAATTGGATAACGGCGGCACTTGACGGTTCGGCAAGTGAAGAGAATATAAAGTTTTTTCTCGACCTTAGCTTTGAACTTACCGCTCCTAAAATTAAACAATATCAGAAAAACTGCAACCCGTAGAGAGTTGCAGTTTTGTCTTTGATTAGCTTATAAAGTGTGATAAGTTGGTTATCACTTGGGTGTTAAGTAAGATAATTAAAAATTTAGGTCAAGCCTTTTTATAGGTTGACAAACTTTTATAATTGGTCAGCAGGCTTTCCTTTAGAACATAATTTTTAGGAAATCACAATACTGAAAACCTGTTTATCAAATGTTTCACGTGAAACATTGTTTAACAGTTACTCAAAATGTAATCAATCAGTACGGCTACACCATCGTTATCGGAGTCGGGAACAACAAAGTCGGCGCACTCAATACACTTTTTAGATGCGTCATCAACCGCCGCACCAAATCCCGATTCGGCAATCATATCCGCATCATTATCGGCATTGCCGCAGGCACAGGTGTTTTGCATATCAATGTTGAGCATTTCGGCAAGGTGAGATAGGGCAGACGCCTTGGTTGCCGACTTATCCATTAATTCAATAAAGTGTTCGGATGATGTGGTAATAAAAATATTATCAACAGCATTTTCAAGCATAGTCCAAATTCTTTTTTTTGTCTGCGGGTCGGTAGAAATATATTCTATGCTGTCAAGCTCATTCTTGTGTTCAAATATAAACTTTCTCATATCTTCAATATGACCGTGCGATGCCTTTACATAATCTATGTATGCCTCGGTACAGCCGTATGCAAGAGGATTGTCGCTGTAACGCTTGTCGGTGTAAGTCAATCCGTCAACAAAAGCCTCCGAAATAATATCCTCGTCTTTCATAACATCAAGAATCTTAAGTACATCGTTTTCTTTAAGTGTAGCGGAATAAATCTTTTTTCCGTGCCGATCATAAATTGCGGCGCCGTTTGATGTAATCAAATATTCAATCCCCTCAATATCCAATATGCTTTGCGGCATTGTGCCGAGGGGTCTGCCTGTTGCAATCGCTATGATTATGCCGTTCTCAATTGCTTTTTCAAGCGCAGATTTAACGGCAGGTGCAAGAGTGTTTTTGCTTGTGAGGGTTGTGCCGTCAAGGTCAAGTGCAAGTAATTTAATTTTGTTCATAGTCACCTCATATATTCTTAGGGCAAAAGCCGTCCATACAACAGCTTTCACATTTAGCGTTTCGTGCCGTGCAGACAGCTCTGCCGTGGAGTACGAGTCTGTGGCAAAAGTCATTGCTTTCTTTCGGGGGAAGCAGATCACGCAGAGCGAACTCTATTTTTTTCTGGTCTTTTAAATTGTGCAAACCAAGCCGCTTGGTAATTCTTATACAATGCGTGTCAACTACAACCGCAGGCTTGCCGAAAATATCGCCGCATACAAGGTTAGCGGTTTTTCTCCCGATACCCGGTAATTTTATTAAATCGTCAATATTGTCGGGAACAATGCCGTCAAAATCCTCGCAAAGCATTTTTGCCATTGCTACAATGTCTTTTGACTTTGTTTTATAAAGTCCGCACGATTTAATGTACTCGGCAACTTCTTCGGGAGTAGAATCTGCAAAGTCCTGTGCGGTTTTAAATCTCTCAAAAAGTGCGGGAGTAACTATATTTACCCTTGCATCTGTGCATTGCGCAGCCAGACGGGTGGCTATAAGAAGTTGCAAGGGGTCTGTATATACAAGGCTGCAAATTGCATCGGGGTACTCTGCTTTGAGCGCATCTACAGCCATAAGGGCAATTTGTTTTTTATCCATAATATCACCTCAGATAATAGTGTAACACAAAATAATTACTATTGCAATCAGCAGTAAAAACTGTTAAAATATAGATAGAAAGGGTGATTTTTTAATGTATAAAAACTGTGTTTTTGATTTATACGGAACATTAATTGACATAAACACAGATGAGTGGAGCATTGAACTTTGGGAGAAAATGGCAGTTTACTACGGATACAAGGGTGCAATCTATACTGCCGAAGAGTTAAACGAGGAGTACGGTAAACTTGTTGAGGCAGAGAAAAAGGCTGTACACAGACGACACAAGGACTACAGCGTTATCGACATTAAGATTGATAAGGTATTCAAAAAACTTTACAACCAAAAGGGCGTTAAGGTGACTAAGGCTGTTGTTGAGCAGACCTGCGCAGTGTTCAGATGTTTTTCCACAAAATATATTAAACTTTATGACGGCGTAACAGAAGTTCTTGACGCATTAAAGGCAAACGGCAAGAAGATTTATTTGCTTTCAAATGCACAGAGAAGTTTTACCGCAAATGAAATGGATATGCTCGGACTTACAAAATACTTTGACGGTATTTGCATCAGCTCCGATGAGGAGTGTTCAAAGCCTGACAGTCATTATTTTGAAATTTTGTTTGACAGATACGGACTTGAAAAAAACGAGTCTATTATGATTGGCAACGATTATATTTCGGATATAAAGGGTGCTCACGATTTCGGCATTGATTCATTGTATATTCACCAGAGCATTTCTCCTGAAATTGAGGGTGAGCTGCTTAGCAATTATAAGATAATGGACGGAGATGTTCATAAAATGAAAGAGCTTTTGCTTAAGGGAGAATAATTATGATAGGAATAATTTGCGCAATGCAGATTGAGGCAGACGGCATAATTGCGCTTATGGAAAACAAAAAGCAAAGGGAAATTGCCAAAATGACATTTACAAGCGGAACGCTTAACGGCAAAGAGCTTGTTGTTGTGGTTTGCGGTGTGGGCAAGGTAAATGCCGCTATGTGCAGTTTTGCAATGATTCAGAATTATAAGCCCGATTGCATTATAAACAGCGGCGTAGCAGGTTCGGTTTCCGAAAAAGTCAGTGTCGGCGACATTGTAGTGGCTGTAAATGTGGTCGAACACGATATGAATACAACAGCGCTCGGCGATTTGCAGGGTGAGGTTTCTTTCCCTGAGAGCAAGGTAATGTATTTTAATTGCGACGAAAAGATTGCCGACAAACTTTTTGCTTCTGCAAATAAACTTGAGAATACAAGAGCCGAAAAAGGAACGATTGCAAGCGGAGATATATTTATTTCGGAGCGTAGGAAAAGAATAAAGATAGGGGAAACCTTTAACGCCCTTGCGTGTGAAATGGAAGGTGCGGCGATTGCCCATATATGCTCAAGAACGGAAGTACCGTGCGGAATATTAAGAGCAATTTCCGATGACCTGAACGAAAACAAGGGAATGGACTTTGTAAAGTTCTGCGAAATGGCAAGTAAGAAAACGGTTGCCGTTATAAATGATTTTGTAAATAATATTTAATGAAAAATCCGAACACTTGTTAAAACGGTGTTCGGATTTTTGCGTAAAAGGGAAGAGGAAAAGTTTTTAACATAGAGTTAATAAAATGTTAAAAAATTTGAAACAATAATTTACACCGACTTTCAATAAAAAACATCTTATTAATTCACACAAAAAAATCCGACTTAAGTTAAAACCTAAGTCGGACAGATAATTAAAACAATATTAAATTATTTAATGATCATTCTTACGCAACCGTAAATACCTGCGTCATTGCCGAGGTCTGCAAGTTTAAAGAATGTATTTTTGCAAGCGTGGAACGCATATTCCTGATAATACTTCTGTACCTGCTCAATAAGGAAGTCGCCTGCCTTTGACATACCGCCGCCAATTACAAACACCTGTGGGTTTACTACGCAGGCAACAAGTGAAAGTCCCTTTGCAAGAATCTTTGCGGTTTCGTCAACCATCTTAATAGCAACCTCGTCACCGAGTTTTGCTGCGTCAAAGATTGCCTTTGCGGTAAGTTCCGGTGTGTTTCTGAGTATGGTTTCGTCATCGTGCTCTTCAAGATATTTCTTTGTTACTCTCGCAATACCTGTTGCAGACGCATACTGCTCAAGACAGCCGTGATTGCCGCAGCCGCAGGTTTCGGTTTCTCTTTCCTTTACACGAAGATGACCGATTTCGCCTGCCGCACCGTCACTGCCGGGAATAATCTTTTCGTTAATGATTACACCGCCGCCAACGCCTGTGCCGAGTGTTACCATTACAAGGTTTTTGTAGCCCTTGCCGCCGCCTTGCCACATCTCGCCGAGTGCCGCTACATTTGCGTCGTTGCCGACTTTAACCTTAAAGCCTGTCTTTCTTTCAAGCTCGATTGCTACATTAAATACGCTCCAGCCAAGGTTTACGCACTTATATACTGTGCCGTCATCGCCTACAGGGCCGGGAACGCCAACGCCGATACCTTCAATCTCTTTTTCGCTGATGTTCTTTTCGGCAAGTTTTGCCGCAATAGCCTCTGCAATATCGTTAAGAATATATGTGCCGTTTTCCTGTGTTCTTGTAGGAATTTCCCACTTTTCGATAAGGTTGCCCGAAGTTTCAAACAAACCGATTTTAATTGTTGTGCCACCTATATCAACACCAAATGCATATTTTTTCATTATGTTATGCTCCTTTCAAGTCGTGAAATATTAAATTAGTAACATATACTATAATTTTAGTATTTTAACGGCTTTTTGTCAATATAAATTAACAGTTTTGATGAAATTTTTGCGAAAAACCGCATATACATTTGTGTAAATTTTGTTGTAATTTAAGGGGCAGTTGTGATATAATTTAAATACAGGTGTCTACTGCCGTATGCGGTGCGGCAGATATTTCAAAATTAATACAGTATAATGAATATTGAAAGAATATTGAAAACGGGTGAGGTATAATATGGAAAAAAAGCTTACCGTAATTAAGGTGGGTACATCAACCCTTACATACGAAAACGGAAAAATCAACTATCGCCGTATTGAATCTCTCTGCAAAGTTATTGCTGATTTGCAAAACAGCGGTGAGCAGATAATTCTTGTGTCCTCCGGTGCTATCGGCGTCGGAATGGGCAAGGCAGGGCTTTCAGTTCGTCCCACAGAAACCAAGAAAAAACAGGCTCTTGCGGCTATCGGTCAGTGCGAGCTTATGTTTATGTATGACAAACTTTTCGGTGAATACAACCACTCGGTTGCGCAGATACTTTTAACACGCTATGCCGTAGAAACCGAGCAGAAAAGGCAGAATGTAATCAATACTCTTGATGAACTCCTTGATATGAATATTATCCCTGTAATCAACGAAAACGATACGGTCGCCATTGATGAACTTGAGGGCAACAACTTTGGCGATAACGATATGCTTTCCGCCATTGTTGCGGGTCTTGTCGGTGCGGATAAACTTGTTATTCTTACAGACATAGACGGTCTGTACGACGATAATCCACGCACCAATCCAAACGCTAACAAAATTGATGTTGTGGGCAGAATTTCTCCCGAAATTTTTGAAATGGCGGCAGGCACAGGTTCAAACAGAGGTACGGGCGGAATGATTACAAAACTGCACGCAGCGGATTATGCAACTCAGCGTGGGGTAGAGTGCCACATTGTAAACGGTGCAAATCCGAATGTACTTTACTATGTATTTGACGGAATGAATGTGGGAACAAAGTTCCTTGCCAGAAAGGAGAATTGATATGACACAGCTTGAAATTATGGGTGCAAACGCAAAGAATGCCTCGGTGTTTTTGCGTACGGCGGGCAGTAAAAAAGACGATGCGCTTTTGGCTATTGCAAAGGCTCTGCGTGAGCACAGCGATGAAATTATAAAGGCGAACGAAATTGACATAGAAAACGGAAAAAACGCCGGTCTTACAGAGTCTTTACTCGACAGATTAAGACTTACTCCCGAGCGTATAAACGGTATGGCGGAGGGCGTTGAACAGGTAGCCGCTCTTGCCGACCCAATCGGTAATGTTCTTGAGGGCAGAACTCTCAAAAACGGACTTAATATTGAGAAAGTAAGAGTACCGATTGGCGTTATCGGCATCATATTTGAGGCTCGTCCGAATGTTACTTCGGATGCGGCGGCACTTTGCCTTAAGGCAGGCAGTGCGGTAATTCTGCGTGGCGGTAAAGAGGCTATCAATTCAAACCTTGCCGTTTCGGAGATTATGAGAAACGCTGTTGAAAGCGTTGGTTTTCCAAAGGATTGTATCGCACTTGTTAAGGATACATCAAGACAGAGCGCAACAGAGCTTATGCAGTTATCCGATTATCTTGATGTGCTTATTCCCCGTGGCGGCGCAGGACTTATTCGTTCCGTTGTCGAAAACGCAAAAGTACCTGTAATCGAAACAGGTGTAGGCAACTGCCATATTTATGTTGACGAAAGTGCAGATGTGCAGATGGCGGCAAACATTATTTTTAATGCGAAAACTTCCCGTCCGTCTGTATGCAATGCAATTGAAACAATCCTTGTCCACAAGAATATTGCTCAAAAGGCTTTACCTGAAATAAAGAAACTTCTCGATACAAAGAATGTGGAGATAAGAGGCTGTGAAACCACAAGAAAAATCCTCGGCGACAGCGTTATACCTGCAACCGAGGAGGATTATGCAAAGGAATTTCTCGACTATATTCTTGCCGTTAAGGTTGTGGACAGTCTTGATGACGCTATAGACCATATTGCAAAGTACAGCACGGGTCACAGTGAAAGCATAATTACAAATGACTACAACAACGCAAATAAATTTACCGCCTGCGTTGATTCGGCAGCAGTGTATGTAAATGCATCAACCCGTTTTACGGACGGCGGAGAGTTCGGCTTGGGTGCGGAAATCGGAATTTCCACACAGAAACTCCACGCAAGAGGTCCTATGGGCCTTAATGAGCTGACAAGCTGTAAATTTATTATAAGAGGCAACGGTCAGATCAGATAATTACATAAGCAAATACATCAATGCAAGCAAAAGCGATGGGTCGGCTTTTTCGCCTGAAAGCAAAAGCAGCAGGAGCAGAATCAGACTTTGCTCTTTGTCGGCGAGCAGAAAATCCACAAGACTTTTTTGCTGACCCTGCGCTTTGTTTTCTTGTTTATTATCTGTTTTTTGCGGAGTATCTTCGGGCTTTTTTTCAGGCGGTTTAGGCTTTTTCTCACGCTCCGTCTGATGCGGTGGGCGAGAGTGCATTTGTTGCGCACGGCGCAGAGCCTCTTCTTCAAACGATGCCAAATTATCACCTCCAAAGGTTGGGTGTTAATATTACTTTGGGGATTTGTTAAATGCGGTTCTTTATTAAAAGTTTGGGGTAATTACGGTTTAGCACACTGCTTAGGCTAAATAATTAAAAATTTAGGTCAAGC
>NZ_JBBNJY010000057.1:0-7634 GCF_040093295.1 Ruminococcoides bili | reverse complement strand
GTCGACCTTTTAAAAGGTCGACCAAACTTTTATAATTGATTGGCAAATCAATTTGCTAAACCATAATTTATTATTGTTACCCCAACATTTAGAACAAAACCATTTTGGCTTATAAATATAACATTATAGATTTAATAATTTAAAAATTCAGTTCAAGTCTTTTTAAAGGTTGACTAAACTTTTATGATTGCACGGTAAAGTATTTTCCAAATACATAATTTAAAGAACAAAAGAACGGTCTGCAGTCTGCAAACCGTTCTTTAAGATTTGGTATAAATAAAATTTGTAGTTTTAATTAATAAGCAAGGCTCAATCTTCTGTCTGTTTCATTAATAATAAATGCGCAACTGAGCGGCGGAATTGTTAATTTTTCGTTTTCGAGCTTTGTATCTAAAATAGGTGTACCGTCTGCATATCCCGGCGGTGGGTCCAGAATTCTTTCTTCATTGCTTGCATTAAACGCACAATAAAGCGATGACTTGCTGTCAAGACGGATATAGCTCAGAAAATTTTTGTCAGCCGTAACCTTTACAAAATCACCGTCCCAAAGCGGTGAGCAGGACTTTCTTAAATTACCGAGAGCCTTATGCCACTCGATAAGTTCCTTATCCTCTCTGCCCCACGGATAACAGCAACGGTTGAACGGGTCACGATAGCCCTCAAGACCTGCCTCATCACCGTAATATACGCACGGGAAACCCGGTAAAGTATACTGCATACCTACGGCAAGCTTTAAAAGTGCTGTACCACGCTTACGCTGGTCGTAGCTTAACTTTTGATTTGCCTGCCACTGACGATCTCTGCCGTTGAGCGGCTCGCCTGCAATAACTGTAAGCGCACGCTCTGTATCGTGAGTTGAAAGTGAGTTCATAAGAACACGGAGAACCGGACGAGGATAGTTCTCTATAACACTCATAATCTGGTTCATAACATATTTTGCGTCTGCACCACGGCAGAAATCAAGGATTGCATTTCTGAAAACATAGTTCATAACCGAGTCAAGCTCTTCGCCGAGCAAGAACTTTCTTCTTGCGCCGTAGCTCTCTTTGTTACTTGCGTCTTCCCACACTTCGCCTACAATAAAGCCCTCGGGATCTTCTTCCTTTACCGCTTTACGCAGATTTTCCATAAACTCGTCGGGAAGTTCATCGGCAACATCAAGACGCCAGCCCGAATTTCCGTAACGCATATAGGTTCTTACGATACCGTCTTTGCCGTTGATATATTCATTGAACTTCGGGTCGGTTTCGTTTACCTCCGGCAAGGTGTAAAATCCCCACCATGAGTGGTAATCATTCGGCCAATTGTTAAACTTATACCAGCTGTAATACGGAGAATTTTGATCTCTGTAAGCGCCTGTATTCTCGCCGTATCTGCCGTTTCTGTTAAAATACTTACTGTCAGAACCTGTATGAGAGTAAACACCATCGTTAATTACATGGATTCCTCTCTTTTTAGCCTCTGCACAAAGATTTATGAAATCCTCGTTTGTACCGAGGATAGGGTCAACCTTTGAATAGTCGCCTGTATCGTAACGGTGGTTTGAGTATGCCTCACTGATAGGATTAAGATAAATACAACTTACACCCAACTCCTCAAGGTAGTCGAGTTTTTGAGTAATACCCTTTAAATCGCCCATAAAGAAATCGCTGTTTGTAATTTCGCCGTTCTCGTTAGGCCACCACTGTGGGAGTGCATACCAATCGGTATTACGCTGAAAATCTGTACGGGTAAGGTTCTTTTCTTCACCGCTGAAATTAAATCTGTCAGGCAAAATCTGATACATTACACCGCCAACAGGCCACTTTGGTGTAGTAAAACCCTTTTTGTAGCAGGTAAGCTGCCAACTTCTGCCCGGTGAAGTTTCTATGGTGCTGATATTATACGGATCAGACGGTACAATATATCTGAGACCGTATTTTGTTTGAAGTTTAAAGCCATACCAGTACAGACCGATTTTGTTAGGAGTAAAGTCAGCCTCCCAGATTTCAGTAGCGTCATCAAATGTGCCGCACCAGAAAAAGCCGAAGTATTCCCAGTTGTAATCGTAGTCATACTTTACTGCCAAATCCGCTCTCTGAGTGTGGAGATCTCTTGGCAAAAGTATTCTTAAATGTATGGTCGTTCCCTCTTCTACCGCACCGAAAGGTGTACGATAGTAAATTTTTTGTGAATCAAAAGGAACTGGCATATAATCACTTCCCTGTAAAATAATATTCCGCAAAAGGCTTTTTGATATGTAATATTAATAAACTGTTATTAATTACTATCAAAAAAAGCAATATTATCATTAGTAAAACAATGCGAAATCGACAAAACTCTACCGTTTTGTCGCACATACTATATATTAACACAAGAGTTAGCAGTTTACAATATAATTGACAAAAAACAACAAAAAACCGACATATAAGGATAATTATATCAAAATTAGATTACAACTTTAACATAATTCTTTAATAACGCATCATTTTATATTATAATTTAGTGTGGATTATAATTTATTGTAAAAAACTCTGTTATTTTGCAGGCAGAGTCTGAATATGGAGAGGTGCTGTAATGAATACTAAAAGAAAAGTCAGCGTGCAGATTGAGGGCAGGAGCTATGCGCTGATTACTGCAGATGACGAAAAATATGTGCAAGGCGTTGCCGATGATGTTATAGCACAAATCAAGAAAATTGTAACATCAACAAATCACCTTGACACAAGAGATTGCGCTATATTGGCGGCACTTAATTTTTGCGATGACCGCAACAAGGCTTTGCGCAATAAAAAAGAGTGTATTTCAAAGGCAGATAAGATTATTCGTCAAACAAATGACCTTAATAAGCAGTGTTCGGAGTACAAAACCCGACTTGCAGAGGTTATTAACGAAAACACTGCACTTACCCGCAAATATAAAAGACTTGAAAAGGAAAACGAACAATTGAGAAACGCTCTGCAAAAGGCGGTTAATTCTGCGCAGGCAGAGGAAAACGAGGGCGAAGATGATGAGGAAAGCGACGAAATCATCCGCAAAATGCGCCAACAGCAGATCTCGCTTTTTGATTAATTATTTGATTGATTACAATAATGGTTATGGAAAATAAAATTGAAATTCTTGCGCCTGCAGGCAGTATGGACAGTGTTATTGCTGCCGTACGAAGCGGAGCAGACGCTGTTTATCTGGGCGAAAAGGAATTTTCCGCCCGTTCTTCTGCGCATAATTTTGACGAAAACGAGCTTAAAGAGGCGGTTCGTTACTGCCATATTCATTCGGTAAAGGTGTATGTCACCTTAAACACAATTGTTTTTGACGATGAAATGCAAAGGCTTAAAGAGGCTGTGCTGATTGCCGCAAGAGCAGATGTTGACGCACTTATTGTACAGAATATGGGTGTCGCACGCCTTGCCCGTCAGCTTGTGCCGTCAATGCACCTGCACGCATCCACACAAATGAGCGTTCACTCGTACCTCGGTGTAAAGGCTCTTTATGAAATGGGCTTTGAACGGGTTGTGGTTTCAAGGGAAATGAGCAAAAAAGAACTTGAAAAAGCCGCCGAAATCCCCGTTGAACTCGAAGTATTTGTGCACGGTGCGCTTTGTATGTGCGTTTCGGGACAATGCTACTTCAGCGCAATGCTCGGCTCAAGGAGCGGAAACCGAGGTGCTTGCGCCCAGCCATGCCGTCTGCCGTTTTCGGTAGGAAAGGTTAAGGACGGTCACGCACTAAGCCTTAAAGACAACAGCATTATACCATATATTACGCAGCTGCAGGAAATGGGTGTAGCATCTGCTAAAATTGAGGGAAGAATGAAACGCCCCGAGTATGTGTCTGCCGCCGTGCGTGCCTGCAAAGAACAGCGTGACAACGGATTTATAAGCGACGATACGGCAGAAATTTTGAAAAATGTTTTTTCACGAACAGGATTTACCGACGGTTATTATACAGGCAAAACAGGCTATGAAATGTTCGGATACCGCAGAAAAAACGATGTTGTATCGGCAGACGAAAAACTTTTTTCAAAAATCCGTCAAAGCTACAAGGACGAGCTTTCCGATATTGCAATAAACGGTACATTCACGGCGAAAATCGGCGAAAATCCGGCCCTTGAAATCACGGACGGAACGCATAATATAAAAGTTACTTCCGACTTTGTCTGTCAAAAAGCAGAAAAGGTTGCGCTTGACAAGACAAAATGCGAAACCCAGCTTAAAAAGACAGGCTCAACGGCATATTTTTTTGAAAGCTTGAGTATAAATACAGAGGACAGCCTCTCGTTACCGCTTTCTGTTTTGAATGCGATGCGCAGAGAGGCACTTGCTCAACTTGACGATTTAAGGGCAAAGCGGCATAACTACAAAATAAATGATATTGAAATTACAGCACCCGACACTTCCTGTGTGCCAAAAGGCAACGGAATAAGGGCCAGAATGACTACCGCAAAGTTTTCACCCGCTTTCAAAGCCTGCGAACTTATTTATGTTCCTATTTATACCGATAACGATAAACTGAAATCGCTTATGGCTGACGGCTGCAATATAGGTGTGGAAATTCCGAGAGGACTTTTTAAAAACGAAGAAAGAATAGCAAAAAGGCTAAGCGAGGTAAAACAGCTTGGTATAAATGACGCACTCTGCGGAAATCTTGCCGCCGTGTATATGGCAAAAAGTGAAAATATGCGTGTGCACGGAAGTTTCGGACTTAACCTTGTAAACACATATGACCTGCTCTGGGCGGAGGAATACGGACTTGAGGATGTTGAACTCAGTTTTGAACTTACTTTCGAGCGAATAAACCGCCTGGGCGGCACAATCAAGAGGGGCATTATCACCTACGGATATCTTCCTCTTATGCTTACGGTAAACTGCCCTGCAAAGAGCGAAAACATTTCTTGCAAAACTTGCAAAAACAGCTCAAAAATGACGGACAGAAAGGGTGAGAAATTCCCGCTGAAATGTGACGGAATTTGTACCGAAGTGCTGAACTGTGTACCCCTTTATATACCCCAAAATGAGTTTTCAACACTTTCAACATCTTTTTATTCACTTCGTTTAACTGTTGAAAACTATGTTGAAAATGTGGAAAGTATATGCGAATTTACGCAAAATCCGATGTTAAAAGTCAAATCAACAAGAGGTTTATATCTAAGGGGTGTTAAATAGCATTGTTAAAACAATGTTAATGTTAATAACTCTGTTTAAATTGTTTAAAAGAATTAAATTAATGCCTTGTTACAAAAATTACAGGTTTTTAATATTCTAATAAAACATTATTAAAATTCAGTAAATTTTTCTTTTGCAAGGAATTTAAAAAAATCCTGCAAAACAAGATTACAAATGCAACTTAATTTGAAAGGACAGTTATGGATTTAAAGATAAAAAAAGTAAAAGATAACGCAAAAATTCCCAAAATCGCAACAAGCGGTGCCGCCGGTATGGATTTATATGCCTGCATTACCGAAAAAATCACCGTTGAGCCGCAGAAGATTGCGGTTATTCCCACGGGTATAGCAATCGAGTTGCCCAACCCGTCGGTTGCCGCATTTGTTTACGCCAGGAGCGGACTCGGCATCAAGCACGGAATCTGCCTTGCCAACGGCGTTGGCGTGATTGACAGCGACTACAGGGGCGAAATCTGCGTCGGTCTTTGCAATGTTTCGGATAAACCTTACACCGTCGAGCCGTTTGAAAGAGTGGCACAAATGGTGATTGCACCTGTAATCGTCCCAACCGTTACAGAAGTCAGCGAACTTTCCGATACAGAGCGTGGCGAGGGCGGTTTCGGCTCTACAGGCACAAAATAATAAAATAAAATAAAAACCTGCTCTCATCTATTTTAAAGCAAGAGCAGAATTTAAGGAGGATATTTATGTCAGATTTTAAGAAAATTAATCCGTCAGCCATCAACGAAAGCGTTTTTGACCTTATCGGCAAGGATTGGGCGCTTGTAACAAGCGGAAATTCCGATAAATTTAACACAATGACAATCAGCTGGGGCGGCGCAGGCATTATGTGGGGCAAGCCTGTTGCGTTTACATTTATTCGTCCGCAGAGATATACATTTGAATTTATTGAGAATAACGGTTACTACACAATGAGCTTTTTTGACGAAAAATACCGTGACGCACTCAAGCTTTGCGGTTCAAAGAGCGGCAGAGATATTGACAAAGTTGCCGAAACAGGTCTTACACCTGCTTTTACAGAGGACGGTATTCCATACTTTGCAGAGGCTAAACTTGTACTTGTATGTAAAAAGATGTACGCACAATTTTTGAACAGCGAAAGCATTGTTGATAACGACGCTGTAGATAAGTGGTACGACAACGACTTCCATAAAATGTATATCAGCGAAATCGTTGAGGTTTTGACAAAATAATATAATTATTTGCAATAATTAATCTATAAACAACAGGCAGGTGTAATAGTACATCTGCCTGGTGTTTTGTGTTGTATTTACAGTCAATAAAATGCTCTGCCGAGCCTTTAAAAAGGCTTGACCTAAATTTAAATTTTTTAATCTAAACCTAATCGCATAATTCACCCAAAAATTGAAAAGCACCGTGCTGATGATTACACGGTGCTTTCCTGTTCTTAAAAAAATGAGGGGTACAATTACGGGCCGAGTGCCCGTATTGAGGAGGGTAGAACAATATACTCGGCGGTTGCGGTTCCGCCTTTTGAGTACAGTTATATTAAACTATATTTATTTGAAAATCATGTGAAGTCAATATGAAAACCTATTGAAAAAAATATTTTTCAAAGCATAAAACAAATGTTTGATTTTTCAGAGAAAATATGTTATAATATTATAGGCCGTAAATAGTTTGTTACAAATCGGCACTTTTGCAATTTGTGAGGTTACTATGAAACCATTAAGCAAGAGCCAGCAGGCTATATTTAATTTTTTAAAACAGTGTGCGGATGAAGGCAGAACTCCGTCTGTGCGTGAAATATGCGAGGCTACGGGGTTAAAATCAACTTCAACGGTTCATCATCACCTAAGCGCACTCGAAGAAAAAGGACTTATTGAGCGTGAGCACGGTTTAAACCGCTGCATACGCATCGCAGGTGAAGAGCGCAGTGTAAATGTTCCTCTTGTGGGCAGTGTTGCGGCAGGTTATCCTATCCTTGCCGTTGAAGAAATCGAAACATACATACCTATTCCCGAAAGTCTTAGCCGTGGCAGAGAACTTTTTGCACTGCATGTAAAAGGCGAAAGTATGATAAAAGCAGGTATTTTTGACGGTGACATTGTAATTGTAAACCGCACACCTGTTGCGTCCAACGGCGAAATAGTAGTTGCCCTTATCGGCGACGAGGCAACGGTTAAACGATTTTATAAGGAAAACGGTCATTTCAGATTACAGCCTGAAAATGACGATTTTGAACCGATTATCGCAGATGAAGTCGCTATTCTGGGTAAAGTTATTTCATTAATCAGATATTTTTAATTTGCCCCCAAACAGCAAAATAAAAAATGTTTACTAACAAAAATTCCGGTACATTAAGGTTTAGCGGAATCCTTTGTCAAGCAATTATAAAAGGTGGTGGGTGTGGGCAAGCCCGCAAATACTTTCCGTTTATGCAATTTCAAGAATGCAAGCAAAAAAATCACCGAGGCTCACTTTTTCGTGAATCTCGGCTTTTTGATAT
>NZ_JBBNJY010000056.1:0-9552 GCF_040093295.1 Ruminococcoides bili | reverse complement strand
CGATTTAAAAAGGCTTGACCTAAATTTTTAAATTATTACACTAAACCGTGAGCCAAACAATAATTTATTATTGTTACCCCAACATTTAGAACCGAATTAAAGAGGGTGAATTTATGGACGAAAAGGATAAGTTTGACGGAACAGAAAAAATTGAAGAGGAAGAAGAAAAAGTATATATTGCCCGTCACGCAAAAAAAGACGAAGAGGACAGATTTGCGGATATTGAAAATTTTGATGTTGATAATACCGAAGCTGTTGAAAATAAAGAAGTTGAAAAAAATTCAAACGATGTACCGAATAATGAGCCTGCCATAGACAGCACAGAGAATTTTGATGTTCACAGCGATAATTACGGCGATGATTTTGACTGTCAATCGGTAACAAGCAAAAATCATATACCGTCGGATAATCCGAAAAAAAGCAACAGAGATTACGGTGACGGTTTTGACGCTCAAACGGGTGAGGACAGACACGAATTTAAGCGCAGACAACCGAATAATGACGACTATTATGAGAATAATGCAGATACGGACGATTATTCGGGAAAGCCGAAAAAGCAGAAAAAAGCGAAAAAACAAAAGCAGAAAAACAGTAAGGCGGCTATGGTATGCGTAGTGGTAGCCGTTGCGGTTATAGTAGTATGTGTGCTTGCTTTTGTGCTTTCAAAATGTTCGTTTGGCAATAAAAAACCGACGGTGACAAATGCACCTACCACGAAAGCGACTGTTGCCACAACTCAAGAGCCGACAACCGAGTATTACGAGCCTGAAACCGAAACGGAGTATGTTCCCGATTACACGGAGAATGTGGAGGAAACCACAGAACAGCCTTACACAGAGGAGTACACCGAGCCGGAAACAGAGCCTTACACAGAAGAATATACCGAACCCGAAACTTACGAATCTACCCCGGATACAGAACCTGTAACGGAGTATGTTCCCGACGAAACAACACAAATTGTATAAAATGGAGATGTAAAAAATATGGGATGTAGTCATGATTGTTCATCTTGCAGCTCTGACTGCAAGTCAAAAAATTCGGAAAGTTTGCGTGAAAGCCTTAATCAATACAGCAGTGTAAAGAAAGTAATTGCCGTAGTATCGGGCAAGGGCGGAGTAGGCAAAAGCCTTGTTACTTCAACTCTTGCGGTAACTTTCAACCGTCTTGGTAAAAAAACGGCTGTTCTTGACGCAGATATTACAGGCCCGTCAATTCCAAAGGCTTTTGGCATTAACGAAAGAGCAAAGGGCAACGAATACGGAATTATTCCTGTTACAACCGAAACGGGAATTGATATTATGTCAGTAAACCTTTTGCTTGAAAATCCGACCGACCCTGTTGTATGGCGTTCACCTGTCATTACAGGCACGGTAAAGCAGTTTTGGAAAGATGTTATCTGGGAAAACGAGGACTATATGTTTGTTGATATGCCTCCGGGAACAGGAGATGTTCCGCTTACCGTATTCCAGAGTTTGCCGATTGACGGAATCATTGTAGTTGCATCTCCGCAGGAGCTTGTTTCCATGATTGTCGAAAAGGCGGTAAAAATGGCAAATATGATGAATGTGCCGATTCTCGGTCTTGTTGAGAATATGAGTTATTTTGTATGTCCCGATTGCGGCAAAAAGCATAATATTTTCGGTGAAAGCCATATTGATGAAATTGCCGAGCGTTACAATACAAAGGTACTTGCAAAGCTTCCTATTGACAGCGACCTTGCCAAGTGTGTCGACGAGGGCAGAGTAGAACTCTTTGAGGGCAACTACCTTGATGATGCCGCACAGGAAATCGAAAAAGCACTTGCGTGAATAATAAGTTATGACTTTGCGCAAATTTAAGATAAAATCTTATAATCGCTTTACGAAATGTTTTTCTGAAACATAATTTTAAAGCTAAGGCTCTTCTGAACGGAGAGCCTTTTGTTATGCACTTTAGCTAAATAAATTGTAATTTGATGCTTTATTATATCCAAAAATATGCTTGCATTTATATGTATCAAAATGGTATAATTATGCTGTTCTATGGAATGTAATTGATATAAAATTTGGAGGAACAGAAAAATGCACAGATGTCCGGATTGCGGAGAAAGATTTGAGGGTAATATATGTACCTTTTGCGGCAGACCCGTACCGCAAGAAGAATTAGAACAGGAAAAAGCCGTTCAGGAAAAAGCCGTTCAGGAAAAATCCGACGAACAGGAAAATATAAATAATTCTGAAGAAGTGTCGAAATCTACAGTTGAAAATACTGCTTTAAACAGTGCCGGTGTTCAGACTGTAAACGAATACGCACAAAACGGTTACAACACACAGCCTGTAAACAACTATGCTCAAAAAAATTACAATTCACAGCATAGTTACGGAAACCCTAATTACAACAACAGCGCAATGCCGAGCGGTTATACTAATCAAAATCAGCCGTTTTCGGATGTTGTAAATACCCGTGAAAAGAAAAAATCAAAAACAGCTCGCATAGTTGTTCCTGTTGTTGTAAGTGTATTGATTATCAGCCTTTGTGTTGTCGGATATACCGTCATAATGAATGTAATCAAAAATAATAAATTTAATAAGGGAATAGGTGAGTTTACGGGTGCGGATGACTCTGCTGCCGTTTCGTCCGTGAGTATGGATTTGGACGAAAACTCGTATTGCTTTTACACTGAAAACGATGACGGAACTGTTACAGTCACAGGCATTGACACCGTGGATTACTACAATGATTTTAAGGATGAAGTTGTAGATGATACTTACAATTTTTATTTTAATATTCCGAGTGAAATTAACGGCAAAACCGTAACTGCTATCGGAAAAATCAATCCGACCAATCCTCTTTCCTCGGGTACTCTCCATATTTATATTACAGTACCCGGTACAGTAAAGACAATACAGAGCGATACTTTTAAACTGTCGGAACATGTGCGTGAAATTACCTTTGAAGACGGTGTTGAAACTCTTGAGCCTGACGCTATTGTAGATTGCTATTCGCTTGATAGGGTTAATATTCCGGAATCGGTGACCGTTATTGGCGAGCATGCGGTAGGCTTTTTTATTGCGGGAGATACATTTTCAGAGCCTGTCGGCAAAAGAGAATATACCCGTTCTCCGCTTACTCACATATACGCTAAAGAAGGCTCGGCTGCCGACAGATACGCTAAGGATAACGATTTGTATATTGAATATAACTGATGCTTTGATTAATCGTGAGCGTTTAAATTCTAAAGGCTTTTATCGAAGGTTGAGATAATTGCTTAGATGAAATTATGTAAAATAATAAACTTAAGGTTCTCTGCTGAGGAGAACCTTTTTGTTATGAAATTATAAAAATATACAATATATTGCTTTTTTATATGTAAATAAAAGCAATTGATTTTTGCATAAACAAAATGGTATAATTATGCAATAGTATGGCAAATATATTTTGCTTATTTAAGGAGAGGTATAGTAAATGAAATGTCCTAATTGCGGAAATGAAATCACAGGTAAGTTTTGCACAAGCTGCGGCACACCCGCTCCTGTCGAAGAGCCTGTAAAAGAGCAGGAAACTCAAACACAGCCTGCACAGTCGGATAATTTTGCGGCAAACAATTATAATTCCGAACCTGCACAGCAGAATGTTGCTGACAACAATTCACAGCCAAACAGCTTCGGTGCGGATAATTACAACACACAGCCAAACAATTTCGGTTCGGACGCATATAATTCACCTTCGGGTTTTGGTGCCGACGCAAACAATGCACAGCCTGCACCACAGCCGTATCAGTATAATTCATCTGCTAATCAGCCAAACGGTATGCCTGTAAATAACGGTTACACAGGTCAGCAGTTTACAAATGTTCCTAACAACAATATGCCTAATCAGCCTAAAAAAGGTATGAGCGGCGGTAAGATTGCAGCTATTGTAATCAGCGTTATTCTCGGTATCATAATTATTCTTGCTGTTGTTGTCGGTGTTGTAGCCTGCAACGCTTTTAAGACTGTCGGTTCGGTTATTGGTGGCGTTAAGGAAGGCGTAAGCATATTTGTAGAAGATAATGAAAGCAAATACAACAGTGACAGCAGCGCTGAGAGCAGTGAAAGAAATTATGACAGTGCAAGCCATTTTTACTATCAGGAGATTAACGACGGCAGCGAAATTGAAATCACAGGCTATAATTATATGGACACATTTGACGAAACATTTACCGATAAGAATTTTGAAATCAGAGTTCCGAACGAAATTAACGGCAAGCCTGTAACAAGCGTTTATGAGATATATGTTTATAATTATTCGAATATCGACACCGATGATTTGAATATGAAGCTTATAATCCCCGGCTCTGTTAAGAATATTGAGAGCTATGCTTTGTGGGGCTTAGAGGGCGTAACCGAAATTGTTTTTGAAGATGGTGTTTAAAGCATTGGAGACTATGCTGTTTATAACTGCAAGTATCTTAAAAAGATTACAATTCCGGAGTCTGTAACATATATCGACGATGTCGGTGTCGGATATTTAGATTCAAATGAAGAAAATGTTATTTCAAAAGACCTTGTTATTGTAGCAAAGAAAGGCTCAGCAGCCGAAAAATACGCTCAGGATAACGGCTTTAAGGTTGAGAATAACTGATTTGGCAAAGCTAAAAATTGATAACCTTTTATATAAAACCGCTCTCTGCTTTTACGGAGGGCGGTTTTTTCGGTATATAAAGAAAAATTTGGGGTAAAATAGTATCTGCTGCGGCACAAATTTAAAAAACTCAAGTAAAAATGCCGTAAAATCGGGATAAAAACGCTTGACAAAACGATATTTGTTGAGTTATAATACTAAATTGCAGAGCAATGTGTAATTGCACCTTGCTCGCCAATCAGCCCTGCTTGACAGGGCGGTTAATCAATTTCTTAATATTTTGGAAAGGAGGAAAAATATGCCTACATTTAACCAGTTGGTAAGAAAGGGCAGAGAGGTTTCCGAAAAGAAAGCTAAGGCTCCTGCACTCTTAAAGGGTTGGAACTCTAAGAAGCGTGTTGCTATCAACCAGAGCTCACCACAGAAGAGAGGTGTGTGCACAGCCGTAAAGACTGCTACACCTAAAAAGCCTAACTCAGCTCTCAGAAAGATTGCCAGAGTAAGACTTTCTAACGGTATCGAAGTTAGTTCTTACATCCCAGGTGTTGGTCACAACCTTCAGGAGCACAGCGTTGTTCTTATTCGTGGTGGCCGTGTTAAGGACTTGCCTGGTGTTCGTTATCACATTGTTCGTGGTACACTCGACGCACAGGGCGTTGCAGGAAGAATGCAGTCCCGTTCTAAGTATGGCGCAAAGCGTCCAAAGGCAGGTAAATAAGGAATTGACATAACTTCGGCTTAAATTGATTTTAAGTTCTGCTATGCGGCAGGATTTCTATATATATTTATGGATTTCTTGTTGGCATACGGGAGTTTGTCGCTTTCGAGTACCTATGATATCTCAATTATTGTGAAGGAGGGAAGCAAAGTGCCAAGAAGAGGTTCTATTGCGAAGCGTGACGTATTACCGGATCCGCTTTATAATTCAAAACTTGTAACTCGTCTTATCAATAACATTATGTATGACGGTAAAAAGGGCGTTGCTCAGAAGATTGTTTACGGTGCATTTGAAATCATTGCTGATAAGACAGGTAATAACCCACTTGAGGTTTTCGAGCAGGCTATGGAAAATGTAATGCCAGTTCTCGAGGTAAAGGCTCGCCGTGTAGGTGGTGCCACATATCAGGTTCCTATGGAGGTTCGTCCTGAGAGAAGACAGACACTCGGTCTTCGTTGGATTTCAACTTACTCAAGAGCCAGAAATGAAAGAACAATGAAGGAAAGACTTGCAGGAGAAATTCTTGATGCTACTAACAGCACAGGCGGTGCCTTCAAAAAGCGTGAAGACACTCATAAGATGGCTGAAGCAAACAAGGCTTTCGCTCATTACAGATGGTAATTTTTATTACCGGAGTAATTTTTAGAGGAGGATTTTATGCCAAGACAGGTTTCACTTGAACAGACAAGAAACATCGGTATCATGGCTCACATCGATGCCGGTAAAACTACAACAACAGAGCGTATCCTGTATTACACTGGCGTAAACCATAAAATCGGCGAAACACACGATGGTGCTTCAACTATGGACTGGATGGTTCAGGAGAAAGAACGTGGTATCACAATCACTTCTGCTGCAACAACAGCATTTTGGTTCGGTAGCAAGCATCAGTACAAGAAACACAGAATCAACATCATCGACACACCTGGTCACGTTGACTTCACCGTTGAAGTTGAGCGTTCACTCCGTGTACTTGACGGTTCTGTAACAGTTCTTTGTGCTAAGGGCGGCGTTGAGCCTCAGTCTGAAACCGTATGGCGTCAGGCTGACAACTACGGCGTACCAAGAATGGTTTACGTTAATAAAATGGACATCATGGGTGCTAACTTCTACCATGTTGTACAGATGATGAAGGACAGACTTAAATGTAACGCTGTTCCGATTCAGCTCCCAATCGGTGCCGAAAGCGACTTCACAGGTATTATCGACCTCGTTACTATGAAGGCCGAGATTTACCACAATGAAGACGGTACAGATTACAGTGAGGAAGAAATTCCTGAGAACATGCAGGATCTTGCTAACGAGTATCACGAGAAACTCATCGAGTCAGTTGCTGAGCTTGACGAGGATCTTATGGAGAAATACTTCGGCGGCGAGGAAATTTCTATAGATGAAATTAAGAAAGTTATCAGAAAAGCTACAATCGACAATACAATGGTTCCTGTAACTTGCGGTTCTTCATACCGTAACAAGGGCGTTCAGATGCTCCTTGACGCTATTATCGATTATATGCCTGCTCCAACCGACGTTCCTGCTATCAAGGGTACAAACCCTGAAACAGGCGAAGAAGTTGAAAGACATTCTTCTGATACAGAGCCTTTTGCGGCTCTCGCATTTAAGATTGCAACTGACCCATTCGTAGGTAAGCTCTGCTTCTTCAGAGTTTACTCAGGTATTGTTAAGGCCGGAGATACAGTTTACAACTCTGTAAAAGACAACAACGAGCGTATGGGCAGAATTCTTCAGATGCACGCTAACGACAGAAAAGATATCGACTGCTGCTATGCAGGTGATATTGCTGCTGCTGTTGGTCTTAAGAATACAACAACAGGTGACACACTCTGCGACGAAAAGAATCCTGTAGTTCTTGAGTCTATGGAGTTCCCGGAGCCTGTTATCAGAGTAGCTATCGAGCCTAAGACTAAAGCCGGTCAGGAAAAGATGGGTATTGCTCTTGCAAAGCTTGCAGAAGAAGACCCAACATTCCGTGCTTATACTGATGAAGAAACAGGTCAGACAATTATCGCAGGTATGGGTGAGCTTCACCTTGAGATTATCGTTGACCGTCTTCTCCGTGAGTTTAAGGTAGAGGCTAATATCGGTGCTCCGCAGGTTGCTTACAAAGAAACAATCCGTAAAGAGGCTTCTGTTGATGAGAAGTATGCTCGTCAGTCAGGTGGTAAGGGTCAGTACGGTCATGTTAAGATTAATGTATTCCCTAACAAGGACAAGGGTTACGAGTTTGTTAATAACATTGTCGGCGGTGCTATTCCTAAGGAATATATTCCTGCTGTTGACCAGGGTATCCAGGGCGCAATGCTCAGCGGTGTACTCGCAGGTTACAATGTAGTTGACGTTAAGGTTGAGCTTTATGATGGATCTTACCACGAGGTTGACTCATCAGAAATGGCATTTAAGATTGCCGGTTCTATGGCATTCAAAGAGGCTATGAGAAAAGCTGATCCTGTTCTCCTTGAGCCTATCATGAAGGTTACAGTTATCGTTCCTGACGAATACCTCGGTGATGTTATCGGCGACCTTAACTCTCGTCGTGGTATGATCCAGAGCATGGAAGCAGAGAACGGTGCACAGAGAGTAACAGCTCATGTTCCGCTTTCAGAAATGTTTGGTTATGCTACTGATATGCGTTCTAAGACACAGGGTCGTGGTCAGTATGTAATGGAGCCTGATACTTATGCAGAAGTTCCGAAGAACATTGCTGAAAAGATTATGAGCGAGAGAGCTAAGAAGGACTAATTAATCCTTTTTGCTGAATATATTAGGTTTTTTATAAAAACCTCTTGATTTTTTGCTGATTTGTTGGTACAATAGCATTAAATCTATTGTAATGTAAATTACAATGAATTACCATATTTAAGGAGGAAATTTCCAATGGCAAGAGAAAAATTCGAAAGAAATAAACCCCATGTAAACATTGGTACAATCGGCCACGTTGACCATGGTAAAACAACACTTACAGCTGCAATTACAAAGGTTCTCAACTTAGAAGGCGACGCTGACTTCGTTGATTACGCTAACATCGATAAGGCTCCTGAAGAGAGAGAGCGTGGTATCACAATTAACACAGCTCACGTTGAGTACGAGACAGAAAAACGTCACTATGCACACGTTGACTGCCCAGGCCATGCTGACTATGTAAAGAACATGATCACAGGTGCTGCTCAGATGGACGGCGCTATCCTCGTTGTATCAGCTGCTGACGGTCCTATGCCACAGACAAGAGAGCACATCCTTCTTTCTCGTCAGGTAGGTGTACCTTACATCGTAGTATTTATGAACAAGACAGACCAGGTTGACGATCCTGAGCTTCTTGAGCTCGTAGAGATGGAGATCCGTGACCTCCTCAACGAGTATGGCTTCCCAGGCGATGAAACACCAATCATCAAGGGTTCAGCTTACCTCGCACTTACAAGCGATTCTAAGGATCCTAATGCTCCTGAGTATGCTTGCATCCACGAGCTTATGGATGCTGTTGACGAGTTTATCCCAACTCCTGACCGTAAGGCTGACCAGCCATTCCTTATGCCTGTTGAGGACGTATTCACAATCACAGGTCGTGGTACAGTTGCTACAGGTAGAGTTGAAAGAGGTCAGATCAGAACTTCTGAGGAAGTTGAGATCGTTGGTCTTACAGACGAGAAGAGAAAAGTTGTTGTTACAGGTCTTGAGATGTTCAGAAAGACTCTTGACTATGCTGAGGCTGGTGACAACGTAGGTGTACTTCTCCGTGGTGTTCAGAGAAATGAAATCCAGAGAGGTCAGGTACTTGCTAAGCCAGGTACAATTCACCCACACACAAAGTTCCGTGGTCAGGTTTACGTTCTTACAAAGGACGAGGGTGGCCGTCATACTCCATTCTTTAACAACTACCGTCCACAGTTCTACTTCAGAACAACTGACGTTACAGGTACAATCTCACTCCCAGAGGGTACAGAGATGTGTATGCCTGGCGATAACGTTGAGATGGATGTTGAGCTTATCACTCCAATCGCTATCGAAGTAGGTCTTCGTTTCGCTATCCGTGAGGGTGGTAGAACAGTAGGTTCAGGTGCAGTTATCGCTATTAACGAGTAATTCACTTTGAATTTATAACACTTTCTTAAATAATTGAGCCGATTCGTAAGAGTCGGCTCTTTTTGTGTTTATTGAAAAGTAAATTTGGGTTTTGACTATTTGTAAAATGTGGAAAAGTATGATTTCCTTTTCTTGTT
>NZ_JBBNJY010000055.1:0-9955 GCF_040093295.1 Ruminococcoides bili | reverse complement strand
CGACCTTTGAAAAGGTCGACCAAACTTTTATAATTGCTTGCCTAAACTGTGAGTTAAACCATAATTTACCCAACTTTAAAATCATTCATTATTTTTATGAGAAAACTCATTGTAGAGGTTTTCAAGTTCGGGCAAAATGTCTACATACGGAGATTCACAGGCGGTTTCAAATGGACTGCTCTTTTTACTCTTCAGATTTTCTGCGGCAGATTTTTCGGGTACATTTATTGTGCCTGCACCTGCCACACAGCCGCCCAGACAAGCCATACCCTCAAGCAGGTATCCGTTATATTTGCCTGCTTTCGCCATTCTTAACAATTTCATACACTCGTCAAGTCCCTGTGCGTTTGCAATTTTTACTTCACGCTCAGGGTCCATTCTGTGTATTGCATTTACAACCGCTTTTGCAACGCCGCCGCTTACGGCAAAACCTCTGCCGTCCGCACTTGAGAAAGAAAGCGGTTCTTCATCGGGTTCAAGCGCCGCAAAATCTACCTCTTTGGCGGCAAACATTCCCGCAACTTCTTCAAAAGTGAGCACAAAATCAATGTCACTTCTTATACTTCTGCGGCTTGCCTCAAGTTTTTTAGCCGCACAAGGGCCGATAAATACTACTCTGCAACCCGGGTGATCCTGCTTTGTAAGTCTGCCTGTAAGTACCATAGGGGTGAGAGCCATAGAAATGTAAGACGCAATGTCGGGAAATGTCTTTTTAGCCATAACGCTCCATGCGGGACAGCACGAAGTAGCCATAAACGGCTGTTTGGCAGGCACTTCTTCCATAAAGTCTTTTGCCTCTTCAACGGTGCAAAGATCGGCTCCCACGGCAACCTCTACAACATCTTCAAAGCCGAGTGCCTTGAACGCATTTCTTATTTTTGTTGCGGGAAGTCCTGCAAACTGACCTGCAACGGCGGGTGCAACTGCGGCATAAACGGGAGTATCACTCTGTAAAGCCTTTATTGTTTGGAAAATCTGGCTTTTGTCAACAATTGCGCTGAACGGACAGCTTACAAGGCACATTCCACAGCTTACGCATTTGTTGTAGTCAATATCCGCTCTGCCGTATTCATCGCTGTGAATTGCTTTCATACCGCAGGCAGCTGCGCAGGGGCGCTCCTGCTTTATAATTGCATTGTAAGGGCACGCACTTTGGCACTTGCCGCACTTAATGCATTTTTCTTCGTCAATAAAAGATTTGCCGTGCACGATTGAGATAGCGCCTTTCGGGCAAACCTCGGTACAAGGGTGTTCAAGACAACCTTGACAGCCGTTGCTTACGAACACACGCTTTTCGGGACAGCTGTGGCAAGCGAACTTAATAATATTAATCAGCGGCGGTTCATATACCTTTTCGTCAATCATACTTTCTTCAACGCCTGTCGAAATAGGCGCTTGTTCATCTGCCGACAACAGGTTAAGTCCCATGGCAAGGCGCAGTCTTTCACCTACAATGGCACGCTCAAGGAAAACGCTTTCTCTGTAAGTGGAAATCTCGCCCGGGATAATTTTGTAAGGCAGACTTTCAAATTTAGAATAATCACCGCCCTCGTACGCAAAACGAGCAACTTCGGTAAATATCTGCTGACGAATTTTAGTCTTTGAAGAATACAATCCTCTCATAATTAAAACTCCCGTTATTTCATATTTTTTTCTGTTTAATGCAAAAATTTAATTATTTTGCAAGTTTATTCGATACATTTCAATAAAATTATACAACAGCGGCTAAAATATTTCAACAACAATTTTGTAAATTTAATAGCAAAATATTCTAAAAATGCATTGACTTTTGTTTATTTTTGATTTATTATAGCAGTGTATAAACATAAATATAGGAGAACTTTATTATGAAATGTCCAAACTGCGGATTTGATTGCGAGGGCAACTTTTGCACAATGTGCGGAGCTTCGCTTAAATCACAATCACCACAAACCGAAAATAAACAGAACCCATATATAAATATTGAGAACAAACAACCCTTAAACAATTCTGCATCGGCAGTACAAAACCAAAATAATACAAATTATGCCAACACTGCACAGCAGAATAATTATCAAAATGTTCAGGCTCAACCGCAGCAAAGTAATTTTTCGGGTACACAGCCTCAACAGCAGACGAATTTTTCTTATATTCCACAGCAAAGACCAAACGGTTTTGTAAATGTTCCCGTACAGGGGCAGAACGGAGTTGCGCCTATTCCCACACAATCGCCTGTACCTAAAAAGAACAGCGGCAGAACAGGAAAAATTGTTGCCGCCTGCATACTCGGCGGAGTAATTTTGGCAGGTGTGGTAATTGTAATAGTGTCTGCCGTAGTAAACAGTCTCGATTTACAACTCTCGGAACCCACAGATGTTGATAAAATTGACTCTACTCAATACAAAGTAGGAGAGAAAGCCGAAACGTTGTTTGGCGGCATAACAATGACCGATATTCAAACAGGTTCTTTTTCGTTAGAGTCAATGACATCCTCATATGATGCTCCGAAAGAGTATAAGTTTGATTTTTATGTTGAAAATACCACCGACGATGATTTCACAATATCTTTTGATGATTTTAATGTTACCGTCAAGGACAGCAGTATGAATTATTCATTTACAAATGTCAGCGTTGACGGAAATCCCGATAAACTCACAATAAAACCGCATACAAGCGACACATTTACCATATATCGCTGTGATTCAAATCGTAAAGAGGACGGCAGTTTAAAGATAAACTATAATTATGAGTGCGGCGATAGTAAAGGCAAGGTTGTTTTTACAAAGAACTGCGATAAAATTTACAGCAGTTTATTTGAAGAGGCAGATACCGATTTCGGTACTGTAAAAGTAACTGATGTAACAAAGCCGAGCACAAAATATATTTATGATACCTATATTAAGGGCAGTAACCTGCAAACGGGCGGCGCTACATTAGATGAAAGCGATTTTGACGACAGCGTTGCTTATGATACGGAAACCTTTGCGATATATGAATTTACCGTTAATGCCGATAATTTCAGCAACAGCGGCAAAAAAGTATATTTAAAGGAAATTTCAGCGTCTGAAGACACAGATGCGGACATAGTTCCTTATGACGGACTGTCTTCCGATTATATTATTCCGATTGCGGTTGTAAGCGATAATTATAAATATTTTATCAGTGATTATGATTCTCAAAGTTTGAATTTAATGATTGACAGTGATAAAACAACTACATTTAAATACATAGCGGCTATCAGAAAAGACAGCGATTATTATTTTAATATGAGCTTTAAGTTTGACAACGGAAACACCGTAATTACAGAAACAAGCGTTGACGAACTTGAAGAAAATATCAATAATTAATGTAGTAAATTGAATAAAAAATAAATGACCGTAAATCCGATAAAGATTGCGGTCATTTTTTAATCGGACAGAGTTTTTAACATTATATTATAATTATGTTAAAAACTCTGTGCCGAATTAAATGTAACAATATTGTAAAGTATAATTTGTATAATAATTCTTTTTTTAAGACATTGTAAGTATTATGTGTATTATTTGCAAATTCTTTAACAGAAAAATTGCAGAAAAGCTCTCAAAATTCGTCACACGAAAAATACACAATACTTGAAATATTGACAGTATAATGATATAATTCAAGATAGGTTATTATGTGTCAGAATGAAATTTTATGATTTGGAAGTGAGTTATTAAAGATGAGCAGATTTTTTAAGGACATCAAAAAATTCTTTAACTACACGGTATTTTCTTCAAAGGCGGAACTTAAGTCCGAAGTAGCGGGCTCTTTCTTGAGCTGGCTGTGGTGGATTCTTGATCCGTTCTTCTTTATGCTTGTGTATTCGTTTATCGCAATCCTTGTATTTAAGAGCGGCGAGCCGTATTTCCCGGTATTCGTATTTATCGGTCTTAACTGTTGGCAGTTCTTCAGCAAGGTTGTTAAAAGCTGCGTAAAAGTCGTGCAGTCAAAAAAGATGATTGTCACGAAAGTTTATATACCTAAGCACATATTTATTCTTGAAAAAATCGGTGTTTACGGTTTTAAGATGCTCGTATCCTATGCTCTTACGGTTCTTCTTATGATTATTTACCAAGTGCCTTTAAGCTGGAGAATGTTCTGGGCATTGCCGATTATGGCCCTTTTGGTGGTAATCACATTTGCTTGCAGTACAATTATGCTCCACTTTGGCGTATTTGTTGAGGACTTGCTCAATGTAATTACTATTGTGCTACAGCTCGGATTCTACATTTCAGGTATTTTCTATTCAATCGAAAATAAACTTGACGGTATTTTGGGTGAGCTTTTGATTAAATGTAATCCGATAGCTCTTATTATCTGCGATTTAAGACGAGTGCTTATTTATAATCAGGATCCACACTGGGTAGCATTGCTTGCGTGGTTTGTTGTTGGCATCGTTATCAGTGTTATTGGCATCAGAACGATTTATAAGCACGAAAACAGCTATGTAAAGGTGATTTAATTATGGGAGAATCAGCAATTTCAGTCAGAAATGTTAAAATTAAATACAGATGTTTTAAAAAGGTTTCGCTTTTAAAGTCTATTTTTGCACCGAGAAAGAATAAGAAAATTGAGTATTTTGAGGCTGTAAAGGGTGTTTCTTTTGAGGTTGAAAAGGGTCAGATTTTGGGTATTGTCGGCAAAAACGGCAGCGGTAAATCAACCCTTTTAAAAGCTATAGCAGGTATTTTTTCACCTGATGAGGGCGAAATCGACTTGCACGGTCATTCAATTTCCTTGCTTTCTATCGGCGTTGGCTTTCAGAATAAGCTGAGCGGAAGAGAAAATATTTTCCTTTCGGGTATGCTTTTAGGCTTTGAAAGACCGCAGATTGAAGAAAAACTCGACGAAATCATTGAGTTTTCTGAGCTTGGCGACTTTATTGACCGCCCTGTAAAGACATATTCAAGCGGTATGTACTCTAAACTTGCGTTCTCAATTACGGCGATTCTCGAAACCGAGATTATGCTTATTGATGAGGTCTTGAGCGTTGGTGACGCAAAGTTTAAGAAGAAGAGCTACGAAAAAATGCGTAGCCTTATTATGAACAAAGACAGAACCGTTGTTATTGTATCGCACAGCTCCGACACACTCAGAAAGCTCTGTGACAATATTCTTTGGCTGCACGATGGCGTAGTAAAGATGCAGGGCACTACCGAAGAGGTGCTTCCTTTGTACGAAGAGTTTATGTCTTAACGGTGGCGGTATGTCAAGATTTTTTGAAAAACTCAAAGATGTAAAGCCTAAGGATATACTTCATATTTTCCTGTTTATTTTTGCACTGCCTATTGCGCTTGTTTACAAGCGTTTCAGAAAAGATTTATGGCTTGTGTGCGATAACGGAGTGGAGGCAACGGACAACGGATTTTGCTTTTTTGAATATGTGTGCAAAAATCACCCCGAGCAGGACTGCGTTTATGCGGTGTATAAAAACAGCGTTGATTACGAAAATGTCAAAAAAACCGGCAAAACCGTAAAGTACGGCAGTTTTGCCCACTGGATTTTATATCTTACCGCAAAGGTAAACATCAGTTCTCAAAAGGGCGGAAAGCCGAACTATGCCGTATGCTATCTGCTTGAGGTTTACGGAATTTTGCGCAACAGCCGTGTGTTTTTACAACATGGGGTAATTCTTACAAATATTGATTTTCTTTATTATAAAAACACAAAAATGAGTATGTTTGTCACCAGCACATACAGGGAATGGGAGTATGTAAACAATAATTACGGTTATCCTGAGGGCACTGTAAAATTACTCGGACTTCCCCGCTGGGACAAGCTTCACGATTTTAAAACAGTGCCGAATCAGATACTTATTATGCCGACATGGCGTGACTGGATCGGTACAGACGCACTTTCAAAAAGCATTGAAGATGATAAAAAGGCTTTTTGCGAGAGCGATTATTTTAAAAATTGGAGTAAAATAATCAACAGCAAACGACTTGAAGAAATTTGCGAAAAGTACGGCTGTACTGTTATGTTTTACCCGCACAGGGATATGCAGAGATTTATCGACTGCTTTTCAAAGAGCAATCCGTACCTTACAATCTGCAAATATCCCGAATACACCGTGCAGGAGCTTATGAAAAGCTCGGCATTTATGATTACCGATTACTCAAGCGTGCAGATTGACTTTGCTTATATGAAAAAGCCGCTTGCGTATTTTCAGTTTGATTATGAAAGATTTTCGGAGCAGCACTACGGTAAAGGTTATTTTGACTATACCGAGGACGGATTTGGCCCTGTTTATAACGAAGAACAGGGACTTATGAATTATATAGAGCAGATGGCACAGCGTTCGTTTGCGAACACAGAGCTTTATTTAAACAGACACAAGGAATTTTTTGACTTGTACGATACGGAAAATTCAAAGAGAAATTACGAGGCTGTCAAAGAAAGATGGCCGTGAGGTATGTATGGAAGAGAAAAACACAAACCCGATTGATTTTGTAATAATTTGGGTTGACGGCAACGATAAGCAGTGGCAGGCGGAAAAAGCCAAGTATGACGGCAAAACGGTCACCAATGCCAACAGTGAAGTTCGTTTCAGAGATTGGGACAACTTGCAGTATTGGTTCAGAGGTGTGGAAAAGTTTGCCCCTTGGGTAAATAAAATTCACTTTGTCACCTGGGGACATCTGCCGAAGTGGCTTGATACAACAAACCCAAAACTTAACATTGTAAAGCATAAAGATTACATTCCGTCAAAGTATCTTCCTACCTTTAATTCACATACTATTGAGCTTAATTTGCACCGTATAAAGGGACTTTCGGAACAGTTTGTGTATTTTAATGACGATATGTTTATTACCGCACCGACTAAACCGGAGGACTTTTTCAAAGACGGTATGCCTTGCGATACATTTGCGCTTGACTGCATTTGTTTTAATAAGGACAGTGCAGGTTTCTTTAACGGTGCGGATGTTTCTATCATTAACGACCATTTCGATAAGGAAAAAGTCTTTAAGCGTGACTGGAAAAAGTGGTATAGCGGTAAGAACGGAATGAAAAATCATTTAAAAACGACGCTTTTGTTGCCGTGGCATTGGTTTCCGGGCTTTTACTATCAGCACACTCCGTCGAGTTTTATGAAAGCGACTTTTGAAGAAATTTGGGAAAAAGAATACGATGCGCTGGATTCTACCTGTATGGATAAATTCAGAAAAACAGGCAATGTAAACCAGTGGCTTATGAAGTTCTGGCAGTTGGCGGCAGGCAATTATACAGTCCGCAGGGACAGCTTTGCATACTGCTATCATGTCAAAGAGTATAATTATCCCGATTTGTGCAGGGATATTCCTTCACAAAAGCATAATATGATTTGTATTAACGATACAGCCGAAACTACGGATTTTGAGGTGAAAAAGCAGGGCGTCATTGACGCATTTGAAAAACTTTTGCCTGAAAAATCAACTTTTGAGCTGTAATTTTAGTTTATTTAATTTGCATTTTGCGGTTTCGGTAAAATTACCGAGGCATAAACCATATACTAAAGGAGTAATTTGATGGGTAGAAATTTTATATGGCTGTTTGGCGAAAATCTTGCCGCAACCTCAAATAATAACTCATATTATTTTTGGAAACAGGTAGTACGCCGCAGGGACGGTATAGACAAGTACATTGTGCTTGAAAAAAATGCCGCCAATAAAGAAACCTACGCCTCTCTTTCTGACAAAGAAAAGAGTTTTGTTGTTTGGAAAAACACAGTAAAGCATTTTAAGATTTACTTAAATG
The DNA here is from genome assembly GCF_040093295.1 of Ruminococcoides bili. Classification (NCBI taxonomy): domain Bacteria; kingdom Bacillati; phylum Bacillota; class Clostridia; order Eubacteriales; family Oscillospiraceae; genus Ruminococcoides; species Ruminococcoides bili. Next base: position 2,221 of record NZ_JBBNJY010000055.1, on the reverse strand, counting down.
CCGATATGTACTTTGTTTCTTTGAGTTACAAGGATATTACTCCTACAAAGCTCGGCTTTTTTAAGACAGACTTTTTCATAGAAAAGCCTCTTATTTACTTACAGCACGGCACGCTTGGCATCAAAGCTATTGAATATAAGGGCTATGGCTACAATAATAATATGTTCCGTTTTTTGTATTACAACAAGAACATTAAGCCCACTCTTATGGATTACAATAAATTCAAAGATTATCAGCTTTACTACGGAATTTATCCGCCACGCTACATTGAGCTTGTAAAGCGCCACAAGGCATACCATGCACAGCCGCACAACGGCAAGAATATACTTTGGTTTATGACATGGAGAGAGTACCTTGGCGACAACTATATGACACAGATGCTTATGCATCAGATTAAGGGTGTGCTTTCAAGCCAAAAACTTGCCGATTATCTTGATAAAACAAATTCCGTTTTTACGGTTTGTTTGCACCAATTTTTTGATGAAGAGAAAATCGAAGAATTTAAGGAATGTGCAAAGACAGACAGAATCAAGTTTATTCATTCGCACAAAACAGATGTGCTTGACGAACTTGCGAAAAATGATGTTCTCATTACAGACTATTCTTCGGTAGGCTTTGACTTTACGGTGCTCAATAAGCCTGTAATTTTGTATCAGCCTGATTTGAAGAATTACCTTGCAAAGCGTAACCTTTACTGCGAGGTAGAGGAGCTTGAGCAGTGCTCTTACACAAAAGCAAGGCAACTTGTTGACGCTATTGCCGACGAAACCTATACGATAAATCCGTTCTTTAAGTCAAGACTTCCGGAAGAGATTGACTATGACTTTATAGAGAGCGGTGCTCATATTGACAGAATGTATGAGGAATTTTCTGCAATTCAGAAGAATAAGGTAACATTCCTCGGTTATAACTTCTACGGTGTAGGCGGTACGGTTTTTGCTACCCGTTCGCTTGCGGAGGCTTTGCTTGAGAAAAACTATCTTGTAGAGCTTTTGTCGCTAAAGTGCACCGCAAAGCCAAAGGAAATGCCTTACGGATTGCAGCTTACAGCATTGTATAAGGCAAATTCACGCAGAAAGATTGAACTTTTAAAACGTGGCTTCTTTAGATGGAAAGGACTTTACGGTCACCTTGACTGCGATTGCAGCAGACAGAATCTTTCTCCGTATGCAGGTATGGCAATGAGAAAGAAACTTGAGAATATAAACAGTAAGACTGTAATTTCAACAAGAGAATCTCTCCACCTTTTCCTTAATGACGCTACTTCTGAAAAGATAGAGGAGAAAATCTATTTCTTCCATTGTACAGCCGCACTTGTAAATGAGCTTTTCCCCGACATTGTTAATAAAATGGAGAAAATCGACATCGGCAAGGCTGTATTTGTAAGTGAAGAAAACCGTCAGCTTTACATTGATAAATTTAATTTTAAAAACTATAAGGATTATATCGTGCTCGGCAATACTCTTGAGTCAAGCCGAAGTGTGGCAAGAGAGGACATAGGAGCAGAAGAAGAGGACGATAATAAAAAGAAAGTTGATGTGCCGGAGCGTGATTACTTCCTCGGTATGTATCTGTTGAGAATCAGCCATGAGCGTGAGGCTGACATTAACAATCTTATCGGCTTTGCCAAGTATCTTAAAGAGCAGAATGTTGATGACATTGTAATTGATGTTTACGGTACGGGCGACTATCTTAACGAATTTCTCGATAAGATTTTTGATAACGAGGTTGAAGATTATATTTGTTATTGCGGCGAAACTTCTAATCCGAAAAATCAGATGAAAAATCACGATGCGGTTGTTGACTTTACTCTCAACCATTCATTCGGTATGCCGTATATTGAGGCTATCCTCAACGGAAAGATGGTTTATTGTACAGAGAACACAGGTTCAAGGGAAGTTCTTAACGGCATTGACGGCTGTATTTATACTTCGTATGCAGACTTGCTCGATAAGATTCGTAAGTTCCCACAGGTTACAGATGACCAACTCAGAAGTAACTATGATAAAATCAGTAAGGTATATTCAAGAGAGGTTCTCGGCGAGAAATTTGTTGATTTTCTTGAAAAATAATTAATATTAAACGGCAGCACTTTGAAATTAAATTCACAAGTGCTGCCGTTTTTGATTGAAATAAGGTTCTTTATCAAAAGTTGGGGTAATTTATGGTTTAACTCACAGTTTAGCCAAGCAATTATAAAAGTTTGGTCGACCTTTTCAAA
>NZ_JBBNJY010000054.1:0-10077 GCF_040093295.1 Ruminococcoides bili | reverse complement strand
CCGATCTTTTAAAAAGGCTTGACCTAAATTTTTAAATTATTTAGCTTCAACATTGCGATAAACCATAATTTGAAATATAAAATTAACATAATAAAAAAGGAACCTTGTACAAGATTCCTTTTAGTGTATTGTTTATTCTGACGGAGCATCAATGGTTACGGTCATATAATTGTCATCTTCTTTGTATGAAAGATATACATTATATCCGTCTTTATCATCTGCGGAATAATAGCCCTCATAACTGCTTTCGTCAACGGTAAAGCCGAGTTGCTTGCATTTGTCAACATATTCGTTAAATTGGTCTAAAGATAAACCGTAAGCCTCAAATCCAAAAGAATTTTCATTATCTGATATGTATTTCTTTACCACCTTTACATCAGGCTTAGGAATTTTTGTGCCGAGTTCCGATGTGGTCCAATAATATGCCTCTTCGGTATTTTCATCTTCTGAATATTTTTTAGTGCTGAAATCATAATATGAAGTGTAGATTTTATTGTCATTAATGTATTTTATGGTAGCAACATCGGGTTCAACCAAATTAAAGTGATTCATGTCTTTTAAATAATAAATACCGCTGTAATAATAGCAGTTTATATTTTTTGCGGATTCTCCGGGTTCAACAATTTTTTCGGTTTCTGCGTGCATAGAAATATCCCTTTGTTTTAATTCGGAAATATCATCATCACTCATTGAAAATTTATCTTTAATCTCGTTGTAGAAATTTTCCTTGTCCTCTTCCGTTACCGAGCCTTTTTCTTTAAATGTCATTTCAAAATCCGTAACTGTATATTTTGAATTGTTTGTATAGTCTAAAAGAACATATTTTTCACCGTCAACAATTCCTTGATCCACATTCCATGCAATATCATCAATTTTAATTGTTTCTCTCTTCTTTTCCGGTTGTTTTGTCTGTGATACAGCAGATGCATCATCGCTTGTTTGACTTGCAACGCCCTCACTGCCTGTCGAAGCCTGCGGTGCTCCATTGTCGGAGCATCCGGCAAAAACTATTGTAGCAGACGCCGCAACAATAACAGCTATAAATGTACATAAATTTTTCTTAACGATATTTTTCATAATTATGACCATTCCTTTCCGCCTTGCTACAAGGCACAAAAATAAATGAAAGCAACTTGTAGTAAAGCTATGTAAAAATTGTTAGAATGTACTTGAGAAAGCAAACACACTACAGTGCACGAAGAGGTGAGTAGGCTCAGCGTATACTGAACTGAATATTTATGTGTGTCGGATGCTCTTTCAAGCACAATTAATTAGGGCATTGAACCCTGTAAACTTATCTTTGGAGAGATATACTACTCAATCTTTCAGTGAGCATCCAATCCCTGTTTGTTTCCTCAAAATATTAATTTTGAGGGATGTGTTGTGTTAAAAATCGTTTATCCTGTTTGCTGTGGAATAGATGTCCGCAAAACCTTTATCTATTGTTGCATTGCAACTACCGACAACTAGGGTATTACCACCTACAAAAGCAATCGTTTTTCGACTTTTACTAATCAACTGAAACGATGTGCAACTTGGCTCAAAGAGAATGATTGTAAGGATGTTTGTATGGAATCCACGGGCAAATATTGGATTCCTGTTTACAACATTCTTGAATTGTCCTGCAATATTGTTTTGACTCACCCAAAATATGTTAAAGCAATTAAGGGAAAGAAAACTGACAAAAGGGATGCCAAATGGATTGCTGACCTTTTTAAGCATGATTTAATTAACGGTAGCTTTATTCCTCCGGCTGATATTCATCAGTTAAGGGATTTAACCCGTTATCGAAACAAGCTAACCAATTTTATTGTCGGTGAGAAATACCGTGCGCAAAATTGCCTGACTGTTCCCAATATCAAATTAGATGATGTTTTCATTTTATGGCTTGACTTTTATTTGCAGGACTCCTTAATGTAAATCCGTTGACATTATTATATAAAAATAAAAATAAAAAAGTGTATGCTGTCAGCATACACTAAGAAAATAAAAAACTTATTTGATTGATAAAACTTAAATCTTTGGATTATGGTTTAGCACACGATTTAAGCCAAATAATTAAAAAAAGGTTGACTAAACTTTTATAATTGCTTGGCAAAGCATTATGCTAAACCATAATTTAGCGTTTCAACATTTGTGTCAATGCCGTAAAAGAAATGCAAAGCATTATGCTAAACCATAATTTAGCCCAATTGTTGATAAAGAACCGGCTTATAAAAATTAATTCTAAAATTAGTTCTAAGGAGATTTTCTTATTTTATCGGTATCAATTATAAAAATTACATACTCTCAGGGCAAGAGATGTTGAACATTGTAAGAACATTCTTGATTACAACCTTTACGCTTTCGCAAAGTGCAAGTCTTGCCTGTGTGAGTGCCTCGTCCTCGCCCTTAACTCTGCAAGCGTTGTAGAACTTATGGAAAAGTGTTGCAAGCTGTGTTACGTAGCGGGTAATCTTGGTTGGGTCATAGTCCTTAGCCGCACTCTCAATCTCATTTGTATATGATGCGAGATGGTGGATAAGCTCCTTTTCTTCGGGCGCTGTGAGAAGTGCAAGCTCCGCATCTGTACATTTGCGTGGGTTAATGCCGTCTTTTGCAAGCGCCTTAATGATACTGCAAATTCTTGCGTGCGCATACTGAACATAATATACAGGGTTCTGGTTGTCCTGTGCAACCGCAAGGTCAAGGTCAAAGTCCATCTGTGTATTTGCCTCACGGGTGTTGAATAAGAATCTTGCGCTGTCAACAGGTACTTCCTCAAGGAGGTCGCCAAGCTGAATTGCTTTACCTGTACGCTTGCTCATTCTTACGATTTCGCCGTTCTTAACGAGTTTTACAAGCTGCATAAGCACAACATTGAGTTTGTCGCCGTCATAGCCGATAGCGTCCATTGCGCCTTTCATACGCATTACATGACCGTGGTGGTCTGCGCCCCATATATCAATAAGAGTTGTAAAACCTCTGTCAAATTTATTTTTGTGATAAGCAATGTCGGCTGTAAAGTAAGTAGGGTTGCCGTTTTGACGGATAAGTACATCGTCTTTTAATTCAAGATTGTCAATGTATTTTTGAGTTTTGCCCTGCTTTAAAAGTTTTTCTGTAAGTACCTGCTTGTTCTTGTACCATACAGCGCCGTCCTGCTCATATGTAAGTCCTTTTTCCGTGAGTGTGTCAACAACCGCCTTTACAGCGCCGCTCTTATGAAGTTCACTCTCAAAGAACCACTTGTCATAGGTGATGTTGTACTTTGCCATATCGCTCTGCATTTTGCTTATATTCTTAGGAAGTGCAAAATCTACAAGAGCTTTTTTGCGCTCTTCGGAAGATACATTTACAAGGCTGTCGCCGTGAATGTCGGCATATTCCTGCGCAAGTTCTGTTATGTCAACGCCCTGGTAACCGTCCTCGGGGAATACGATTTCGTCACCCTTAAAAATTTGAAGATAACGGGCCTCGAGTGAGCAGCCGAACTTTTCAATCTGATTGCCTGCGTCGTTTACATAAAATTCACGCCATACATTGTAGCCTGCCTTATCAAGAACAGCGGCAAGACAGTCGCCGAGTGCGCCGCCTCTTGCGTTACCCATATGCATAGGGCCTGTAGGGTTTGCGGATACGAACTCTACCATTACCTTTTCGCCCTTGCCAAAATCCGAATTGCCGTAGGTTTCCGGATTTTCAAGTACGCTGTTTACTACTGCGGAATAAAATTTTGAACCGAGGAAAAAGTTGATGAATCCCGGACCTGCGGTTTCAAATCTTTCGCACATTGTACCCTCAAGGTCGAGGTGTGATGTGATAGCCTGTGCAATTTTAAAAGGAGGCATACGGAAAGCCTTTGCGCCGGCCATAGCGGCATTTGTTGCAAAGTCGCCATGTGATCTGTCGGCAGGTGTTTCTATAATAAAATCGGGTAATTCTGCCTGTGGCAGGTCACCCTCTGAAATTGCCTTTTCAATGGCAGAATTAATTGCAAGTTTAAGCTTGCCGACTGCTTCAGCATAAATGTTCATTGTTTTCTACCTCTTTCTTCTTTTCAATGTCTATTTTAAATCGGTTTTCACTCACAAGGTCCGAGTTGAAGTCAAGAGTGTAGATAACCTCAAGTGAACCACCGTTTTCGTTAAGATTGTTGTTCAGCGTTTTTGTAAACACACCGATTGAAAGCGTGCCCGCAATAGTTTGGTACATACACTGATGTCTTTTGCCTTTTTCAAGTATAAGTTGAGAACTTAACGGTCCTTTGCGTGAAATCGTAACGGTTTCGTTTTCAACCTTAACCAGGTTGTTGAGAAACTTATCGGGCAAATCTTCGTCATATTCCTTGTAATTTATAAGGAAATGACCGTTTTTCATCATATATTTACCCTCGGTAATTACTTCAATGCGGTCGTCTTGCCCTTCAACTTTCTGCTCACCGACAATCGAAATCATATAAGGATTCTTTTCTTTTTCCATAAATTCCTCCGATTATCAGTACTTTTCAATATCTATCTGCGTTACCGTGTGCTCCATATTTTTGCCAAGGAATAACTCCGCAACACTTTCAAAGCCCTCGGGAGTGTCGCTTACAAAGAATGATGAAGCGCCTTGCTCGGTGCTGTTGTTGAGGAGATTATTTTCTCCGAGCACCTTTTTGGTGTATAAAGCAGTTTCGTAGCCGGAGTCAATAAGCTCAATGCTGTTGCCGATTACGCTTGAAATCGCATCTGCAAGCAACGGATAATGAGTACAGCCCAAAATGAGTGTGTCAATATCATTTTCCACAAGCTCCGTAAGGTAATGCTTTATTGTGAGGCGAACAATCTGATCGTCTTTATGTATAAATCCGTTTTCCACAAGCGGAACAAAGAGAGGGCAAGCCTTTTCAAATACCTTAAATTCGGGATTTAACTTTTCAAGACGAGCCTTGTAGTTATGTGTGCTTATTGTAGCGGCTGTGGCTATAACGCCGATTCTGCCAGTTTTTGTCTTTTTTGCAGTAGCAAAGGCAGTCGGATTTATAACGCCTGTGTAAGGAACAGGCAGGTCGCTTTCGAGCTTTTTGCCCGCAACAGAACTTACCGTACCGCAGGCGGCAACAATCATTTTTACATTATTCTCAAGCAAAAAATTTGTATCCTGAAAAGCATATTTTGTAATGATTTCTCGGCTTCGGTTTCCGTAGGGAACTCTGCCCGTATCGCCGAAGTATATTATATTTTCATTTGGAAGAATGTGCAGAAATTCTCTTACCGCACTCAATCCTCCAAGCCCGGAGTCAAACACACCGATGGCATTAGCTGAAGACATATTAAAACCTTCTTTTCGTTATTGCATAAAATTATACCTCTTAATAATAACATATAAAGGCATCGGTTTCAAGTTAAAACAAAAAAATAATGCGTGCCGTTGCCCTTTTCTGTAATTGACAAGTGCACATATTAACTGTATAATATATTGGTGAATACATTTAGAAAGGATGTATGACTTTGGAAATAAAAAATGCTTTTGAATATATTGCAGGTAAGGTTGAGGCTCAGCTTGCTCCTGCCGGATATACAAGACAAAAGGTAGCGGCCGACGACAAGCAGGAAATTGTAGCGCTTTTTACAAGCGAAAATGTTGCTTATTCGGTAGTTTATTACAAAGAAAAAACTCATATGGTACTGCGCACCTGTACTATGACAGAGGAAGGCCCTGACAACGAGTGGAAAACTCTTGCCACATGGATGCTTGACGAAGAAAGCACACAGAAAGATGTCGAGAGTATTTCAAACGACTTTATTGAGGGCGTTTCGGGCGCTGTTGCCGTTAAGCGTGCAAAGCAGATTAAGCAGAAAAAGAAAAAGGACGATGACGGCAATGCAGATCCAAAGTTCCTTGCAAAGCGCTTTGTAGCTGTTTTCCCTGAACTTAAAGAGGAAATCAAGTACGAAGAGGACGGATATTTTCCGTTCAGAGGCGCAACTTTCGCAAAAGAAAAGATTGCTCCGAAGATTGTTGATTATGTAAAATCAGCAACAAAGCCGCAGCTTGAAAAACTCGTTGGTATCTTTAATCTTCAGTACAACAACGGCGATGCTGACACACGCGCAATTATCACCATAGTATTGCTCAATGCACTTGATGATGAGCAGTTCAACACAGTGTTTGAGTATTTAAGCGATGACCTGAAAAAGGCCGCAAAAGCCGCAAGAAAATACAAGGGCAAAAAGGTTAAGCCCGAAAAGCCGAAGAAAAAGAATGTTTCTAAAGCATCGACACTTAATGATTAATCTTATATAAAAGCAGAAATACTGCGATTTTTTGCGAAAAAACACTTGACTTAGTGTTTTGTATATGATAGAATAGTTATACCTCTGAAAGGGGCTTTATTTTTCTGCCCTATTGAGGGAGGCTAAAATATTCCGAAAAAACCGGGAGGTGCCGTTATGAGAGTTAAAATCACATTGGCCTGCACAGAGTGCAAACAGCGTAATTACAACACAATGAAAAACAAGAAAAACAGTCCCGACAGACTTGAAATGAACAAGTACTGCCGTTTCTGTAAGAAACACACTCCGCACAAGGAAACAAAATAATGGAGGTTTAAAATGGCTGACAAAAAGGTTGAAGCTAAAAAGGCTGACGCTAAGAAAGCGGATGCCAAGAAACCTGCTAAGAAAAACAAACAGAATGTTTTTCAAAAGCTTTTTAAGTACCTCAGTGCGTGCAAGGGTGAACTCAAGAAAATTACTTGGCCTTCACCAAAGCAGACTACAAAGAACTTCGGTATTGTTATCGGCGTAATTGTAGTTGTGGGACTGTTCATTTTCGGCCTTGACAGAGGACTTTTCGCTCTGCTCGGCTTAGTTATGAACACTTCAGCTTAATCTCTGTTATTACTAACTTACGAAAGGAAGAAAGTAAATGGCAGATCAAGAAGCAAAATGGTATGTAGTGCATACTTATTCCGGCTACGAAAATAAGGTAGCAGCTGACTTAATGACAACTGCAGAGAACAGAAATCTTCAGGATATGATTGTTGATGTTAAAGTACCTACAGAAATCGTAACCGAAACCGTCGGCGACAAAACAAAAGAGGTTGAAAATAAAATTTATCCTTGCTATGTATTTGTTAAGATGGTTTACACTGATGAAACGTGGTATGTAGTACGAAATATCAGAGGATGCACAGGATTTGTAGGACCGGGATCTAAACCTGTTCCACTTACAGATGCTGAGGTTTACAGAATGGGCGTTGAAACCCGCTCTGTAAAGGTGAACTACTCGGTGGGCGATTCAGTTCGTATTATCGATGGTCCCCTTGATGATTTTGTCGGTGTGGTTGAAGAAATCGACGCTGACAAAAACTATGTCCGTGTCATTGTTTCAATGTTCGGACGAGAAACTCCGGTTGAGCTTGAGTTAGGTCAGGCTGAACTGCTTGAGGATTAATCGCAGATAATTTGCCTTACGGCTTATTATTGGGAACAAAATGTTCCCTGTGGGAGGGAACCTACATAGTGGTGTCCCGCAATTTACCACGAATTTTGGAGGTGCAAACACAATGGCTCAGAAGGTAGTTGGCTTAATTAAGTTACAGATACCTGCCGGAAAGGCTACTCCGGCTCCGCCTGTTGGACCTGCTCTTGGTCAGCACGGCGTAAATATCGTTGCGTTCACAAAGGATTTTAACGAGCGCACAAAGAATGACATAGGTCTTATTATCCCTGTTGTTATCACAGTTTATGCAGACCGTTCATTCACTTTCGTTACTAAAACTCCACCGGCAGCAGTTCTTCTTAAGAAGGCTTGTGGCATTGAGAGTGGTTCTGGCGTACCAAACAAGACAAAGGTAGCTCAGATTACTCGTGAGCAGATCACAAAGATCGCAGAGCAGAAAATGCCGGACCTTAACGCAGGTTCTCTTGAAGCTGCAATCAGCATGGTTGCAGGTACTGCAAGAAGCATGGGTATTACAGTAGTTGACTAATTATCCGGGTGGGAGGGAATTCCCGATTGACCACCTATCAATGGAGGAAAACTGATGAAACACGGTAAAAAATATGTTGACGCAGCTAAGCTCGTTGACAAATCAAAATTATACGAACCAGGCGAGGCTCTTGAAACTGTTATCAAGACAAGCACCGCTAAGTTTGATGAAACCGTTGAGCTTCATGTAAAGCTCGGTGTTGACAGCCGTCACGCTGACCAGCAGGTTAGAGGCGCTGTTGTACTCCCTAACGGTACAGGTAAAAATGTTAGAGTTCTTGCAATTTGTAAGGGCGCTAATGAGGAGCTTGCAAAGGAAGCAGGTGCTGACTTTGTAGGTGCTGAGGATATGACTCAGAAGATTCAGCAGGAAAACTGGATGGACTTTGATGTTCTTATCACAACTCCTGACTGCATGGGTCTTGTAGGTCGTTTAGGTAGAATCCTTGGTCCTCGTGGTCTTATGCCAAACCCAAAGGCAGGTACTGTTACTCCTGACATTGCTAAGGCTGTTAAAGAAGCTAAAGCAGGTAAGATTGAGTACCGTCTTGACAAAACAAACATCATTCACTGCCCAATCGGTAAGGTAAGCTTTGGCGCAGAAAAGCTCGGCGAGAACTTCGATACACTTATGGAAGCTATCGTAAAGGCTAAGCCAGCTGCTGCAAAGGGTCAGTACATTCGTTCAGTTGCCATTGTATCAACAATGGGACCAAGCGTTCGTATTTCACCTGCTAAGTTTGGTGTTTGATTATAATTACTTTAATGTTTACACCTTTGGTGTGAATATAAATTCGCTGTTCTAAAGACAGCAGGTGCAATATGCATAAAGGTTATACCGCCTGCCGAGGAAGATGCAATTTTACATTATTTTTGTATTTTTGCGGCAGTCCGAGGTCTAATCGGACTGCCTTGTTTTTTAAGAACTTTAGATACTGCGTTTAAAAAATTTTGGAGGTGAAATAATTGCCAAGTCAAAGTGTTTTAGAGCAGAAGAAAGTCATCGTTGAAGAACTTACAGCAAGACTTAAGAACTCTGTTACAGGTTTAGTTGTATCATACGAGGGTATCAATACTGAGGACGATACAAAGCTTAGAAAAGAACTTCGTGAAAACAATGTACACTATTCAGTAGTTAAGAACACACTTTTATCTCGTGCTTGTGATGAAGTAGGTCTTGAGGACATTAAGCCTGTTCTTGAGGGTACAACAGCTCTCGCTACAAGCGACAGCGAATACGCTGCTGCTGCAAGAATCCTCTGCAACTATGCTAAGGATCACGATAACTTTAAGGTTAAGTCAGGTTACCTTGACGGCGCTGTTATTGATATGGATACAATCACAGCTCTTTCAAAACTTCCTACAAGAGATGTACTTCTCGCAAATGTACTTGGTGCATTCCAGGCACCGATTGCTTCTTTCGCAAGAGCTATTCAGGCTGTTGTTGATAAGGGCGGTGTTGAGGCTTGTTTAGCAGCCGCAACAGAAGAGGCTCCTGCTGAGGAACCTGCTGCAGAATAATCTGCAATATTAACTTAAATTTTACAACTTATTATATCGGAGGTAAATTAAAATGGCATCAGAGAAAATTACTGCTATTATTGAAGAATTAAAAGGCCTCACAGTTCTCGAGCTTTCAGAGCTTGTACACGCTGTAGAGGATGAGTTTGGTGTATCAGCTGCTGCTGCAGTTGCTGTTGCAGGTCCTGCAGAGGCTGCTTCTGCTGCTGCTGAGCAGACGGAGTTTGATGTAGTTCTTAAGAGTGCCGGCGGCAACAAGATTGCTGTTATCAAGGCTGTTCGTGAGATCACAGGTCTTGGCCTTAAGGAAGCTAAGGCTCTCGTTGACGGCGCACCTAAGACTCTTAAAGAGGCTGTATCTAAGGACGAGGCTGATGAGATCAAATCTAAGCTCGAAGCAGCCGGCGCTGAAGTTGAAGTTAAGTAATTTAATTTCCAAAGTTTTTTATCCCGACGGATTTATCCGTCGGGATTTTTTGTTTGACTTTTTATTAAGATTTCTTTATCAAAAATTGGGTAATTATGGTTTAGCTTAATTTATTGCAATGTTAAAATACATAACTAAAAGGTTTGGTCGACCTTTTCAAAGGTCGTGGG
>NZ_JBBNJY010000053.1:0-10153 GCF_040093295.1 Ruminococcoides bili | reverse complement strand
ATTTCCTGTTCGAATTCAGCTAAAGACATGTACTCACCTCAAAATCAACATTATATAATTGTAAGTTATCCTTTATTGGAGCGAGAGGGAAAAAATGATTTTTATTAATTAAAATAAAAAACCACAATCAGAACAATTGTGGTACAAATTAATCTCCAAATAATATTAATGTTGAAATTTCCCTCGGAATAATAGAACTGATATTTTATAAACGATTACTTTCTTTTTGGTATTTGGTGTAATAATAAATAGAAAATTAAAGATGTAAATTGTTGATATAGCTTAAATGGACGGTGCTACTTATGAAATTTGAAAGTATAACAATAAAGAACTTTAGAAATTTTGAAGATGTTAAACTTGATTTATCAAATAAAAATATATTCTTTGGTCTAAATGATGTGGGTAAAACAAATTTTTTATACGCTCTACGATATGTATTTGATAAAGAGGTTCGTAAGCAAAACCTTTTAGACTCGGATTTTCATAATAAGCAGATTGAAAAACCAATTGAGATTGTCGTTACTATAGATATTAGTGATGTTGCTGACAGCGATTGTCAAAAACTCCGTGCACAGCTAAAAGGTGCATTGCTAAGTGAGCATAATAAGGTATATATAAAGCTTTTTGCAGAATATAGCAAAACAGAAATGCTCGCTCTACCGATATTATCGTGGGGTGGTGATATTAATCATCTTTACGAAATGAAGCAAAGAGGATATCTATATGAAATAGACTATGTATTTAATGTCATTTATATTGACTCTTATGTTGATTTGTATTCCCTATTTAAAAAGAATGTGAGCCAGCTTGTCAGAAATGAAAAGGATGAAGATAAAGATATTCTAGCAAAAATTCAAAATACAGTTGATGATTTGAATGGTCATATTGCTTCTCTGTCTGGAATTAAAGAATTTGAGGATAAACTTACGCCAGAATATCAAAAATTCCATGATGAAGGGATATCTGTTTCAATAAAATCCGAAATCGCAGTAAAGGGATTGTACTCAAATATCATCCCATATATTAAACAAGATAATGATGATAATTTATATCCTACTGCCGGGGAAGGTAGGAAAAAGTTATTGGCATATTCAATATACGACATACTGTCAGATGAAAATGCGGAAAAGAAAATCAATTTGTTTTTAATTGAGGAGCCTGAAAACCATCTTCACAAGTCTATGCAGATTGCATTATCACAAATACTTTTTACCGATAGCAAATATACATACTTGTTTGTAACAACTCATTCGCCTTTTGTTCTTTATGAAATGGATAATGTAAATTTAGTTCGAATATATAGTGAGCGAAAAATCAATAGTATTAGCACATTTTATAAAGTGCCTGATGCTTATGAAAAAAACAGGAAAATGTTAAACCGTTGTTTGTCAGAAGCAATCTTTGCTAACAAAGTACTTTTGGTTGAAGGACCATCTGAATATATGCTATTTAGCAAAGTCCTTTCAGTAGTGCATCCTTTTTATGAAGCAGATGGAATATATATTTTACCAGTTGATGGTGTGGGATTTGAAACATATTTTTCTATCCTGGATGAACTTGAAATTTTTAATGTGGTAAAAACTGACAATGATTTGAGAGCGGTAACAGGAAAAGGTACATATAGCGTTTTAGGCTTTTCACGCTGTAATAATTATATTGGGGAAAAGCGTCTGCCTACTAAACAAATTCAAGAGAATTCTGTTTCTGCCAAGAGGAGTTTATATAATTCAAATATAAATACTTTGGATAAAATACGGAGTGACTTTCATATTTTCTTATCAAAAGTGGATTTAGAAAATGATTTAGACGAGTTTTTGCATGATAGATTATCAGCTTTATTGGATAATGATAATCCTGTTAAATATTTACAAGATGCAAAGCACTATCATATGGTGGAGTTGATTGAGAAACTTTCGGGTACAGATTGCAGAACAATCTATAATCATTACAACTTTGCATGTTTGAAGGAGGTTGCCGAATGAAACTATCTCCAATTCAAGAGAAAATAGTAGAAACTCCCGGTAACTTAATAGTAAGGGCAAGTGCAGGAACAGGAAAAACCCATACAATGGTTAATAAAATTGCTAAGGAAATTGATGATAACCATACACATAAAGTTATTGCTGCAATTACTTTTACAATAAAAGCAGCACAAGAAATAAAGGATAGATTGTCTGTCGATGTAGTTCAACACTTCATTGGAACAAATAACAGTTTCGTTATTGAGGAAGTTATAAAGCCTTTTATGAAGGATGTCTATGGTGCTGATTTCGATTTGGACATGAGTACGGACTATTCAGCTAAAGTTGATACTTTTCAAGAAGCTATTGAAAAAATAAGGAATGAAGGTATCCTCTGCTCATATCGAGATAATAAAAGGAACTTTATTTTTGATTTGGCTCAAGAAATTGTAGAAAATTCTTCGGCTTGTAGGCTTTATCTTCAAGCAAAATATTTTAAAATATATATCGATGAATATCAAGATTGCGACAAATCAATGCATAAATTCTTTATGTATTTATGTGATGAATTGAATATCGAAACCTTTGTTGTGGGAGATGAAAAACAATCGATTTATATATGGAGGGGTGCTTATCCAGAGGCTTTTAAAAGCATCTGGAACAAACCCAATTTTAAAAAGATATTTATGGGAGATAATTTTCGCTCTTGTCAACAAATACAGAATTATTCTAATCTATTATGTGATGAGACAAGAAGTCTTTACAATCCTACGGAAAATATAGATAATATTGTGTGGCTTTCCCCTACAAAGGCAAATTGGGCAACAGAAGTATTGTCTAATATTGTTCCCGATAAAACGTCAGCATTATTGCGTTTTTCTAATGATAACGCACGAATAGGAGCAAGCGAATTAACGACAAACGGTTTAGAGTATGTTTATATCCCACAGACTCCTATTGCTGATATTACAACAGATACAGCGTGGCTTTATACAGCAATTGCTAAATACCTTATAATTGAAAAGTATTCTGCATATGATGTAATTTCGGAAATACCTGTTGAAGGAAATGAAAGTCGCAAAACAGTATCCACCGTAAAAAGATTACTCAAAAGAATTGAAGAGACTATAGATGATGAGCAGTCTTTCGGCTCGTGTGTCACAGCATTGGCTGAATATCTTGGATATGATACTCGCTCTGCTCACATAAACAAATTATTCAAAACAATTTCTGATACCAGTTTTCATGTGGCATTTGAAGCGGATAAATACAAACACATCGCAATTACATTCCACTCTTCAAAGGGATTGGAGTTTGAACAGGTAATTGTATTTGCAGAGGATTATCGACTGTCTGATATGTCAAGTATATACAACCATTATGTAGCGGTTACAAGAGCCAAGAGTAAATTAATAATTGTAAAATTAAACGATTTTAATGCTAATTGTTTTCAAGACAATTTAAAGAAAATATTTAATGAAAGTGGCCTTAATATTGAGGATGTAGTGACATACGGATAATTTTGACAAGTTATGTTTGATAATATGTAATTATATTTTAGAACAATATTAAAAAGTAAGTGACAAAAACCTATAGTATTATTACTATAGGTTGTAGACTGATAGTGTGAGTAATATATTCCACGATAAAGAAATCAGTTATACAAATAAAATTGAAGTCTGCAAAAAAATAATGTAATATTGCAACGCTTTGAGTTGACAGGCAGAATGAAAGATTTATAATATTTATTATCTTTCAAGGACATTCGATTTTGATGGTGCAAAATTGCAGGTAGTTATATTTGAAACTTTGCAGCGGTGTGGTACTCCCTATGGCAGAGATAGCTTTAAGCGTGTTGTTGCACTTGCTGATGATGAGGATATGCAAAAGCGATGGAAATACTTTCCGAATAATAAAGATGATACACTTGAGTTTCCTGTTGTACTTGCGGAAATTCAGACTTTTCATGAGCCTGTATTCGATACGATTGTGAATGAGGATGAATATCTCAAAAAGTGGATTAGAAACAATTTCAATTGGTTAATAAATAATCCTTATCTTTTATAACATATTACGGAGGAAGTTATATGGCGCATACAGTAGCAATAATAGGAAGTTTTCAAAAATATTATAACGAGATTTTGAGTATTATTCGAGTATTTAAAAAAGTGGGTTTGTGTGTGTTGTCACCAAATGAATCTTATATAACCGATAAAATCGGAGATTTTGTAATTTTTGAATCGGATAAAAAAGATTTTTCCCCCGCAGAAATACAAATGATAACACTAGATAAGATCATTAGAGCAGACATGGTTTATGTATATAATCCTAATGGATATGTTGGCAAGACAACGTGCTACGAAATAGGATTTTGTTTTTCTAAAAAAAAGCCTATATATTTTTTTGATTATCCTGATGATCTTCCCATCCCAGTTATAAAAAATAAGCAAGTGTTAAAACCAGAAGAATTTGCTTATATTGCATTTTCAAGTGAAGTTGAATTTATAACAGATTATTCTTTATGTACTGATGGAGAAAAAGCATTTAATGATTTATTTGATTTGGAGAGAAGTGTTAACCCTGTAAAGGCCAAAAAAATAGTTATCTGCGGAAGCATGATGTTTTTTAAGGAAATGGTTAATTGTCAAAATCAACTTAAAAAATTAGGAATAGAATCCATTGTGCCAAAAGAAGAAAATGAAACTGTTGGTCTTTATGATGAAAGGCAATTTATGAAATTTAAGAAAAAAGTTTCACGCACATATTTAAAAAAAATCAGAGATAAAGAAACTATGGGAGTGTTGATTTATAATGCGAAAAAAAGAGGCATCGATAATTACATAGGAGCAAACACATTAGTTGAACTTGCAATGGCATTTACTTGGAATAGAAAAATTTTCTTGTTTAATGATATTTATTCTCCGTTAAAAGATGAACTAATGGCTTGGGATTGCATATGCCTTAACGGAGATCTTAACAAGTTAAAAGGGGAGTTTATTAAGGAGAATATGGTACTGGAGGAACCAACTGATTCACAACTTTCATTATTTGAATTCATATGAGGAAACAGATATGCTTACTAAAGATGTATTTATTTATCATTTGGACAATGAAATACAAAAATTATTTTCACTAAATAAATATAATTACAACTATTTATATTCGGTTTTTAAGTTAGTAACAAGAATAGCATTTTTGATTAGTAATAAGAAAATTTTAATACCAGCCTCAAATTATTTTGAATCCGATTTGTCTTTTAGAATACTTAACGAACTAAAAGAATTAAATGAAATTGGTGCTATTGATTTGATATCTAGTTCTCATAATATTGATGAATTGTTAAGTAAAAAGGTTAATCAACATGGCGATAATATTTCATCGTCATACTTTCATTATCGTGATTTTGTGTGTGATAATCAAAAAATAATATTACCAGGAACATTAAAAAAGAGAGAACGAAGTGCATCTTTAGATATAAAATCTGGATGGTATTCTTCGATCAATAATTTTGAAATGAGAAATACACTTGTCAATTTTTCGTTAGAGACAATACCTGCATCAAAACTTGAAGATATATTATATGAGGTTCCACAAAAGTTAGGACACAAGGCTTATATCAGTGATTATATTTTGCCTTTATTACCAATAGACAACGAAAAAATTAAAAATGCAGATTACTTTTTGAACACTTTTATTACAAGAGAATATATCTCTAGTTTTTTAAAAGAGTTTAACGCTACATGTTTAAAAGATATCCCGATTATTGATTCTCATGTCGTTCTTCCACATAGAACAAATGATGAAGAACAATATATTTCATATAATGCATTGGCATCTGAGCTTAAACTTTTAAAATATAAGAACTTAAGTGCCTTAGACTTTGTAAATAATTGTAGTACGTATGAACTAATTGAATTCAAAAACTCAACTGAATGGAAATGCATTTTGGGAAAATTAAATAATTCAAAATCGAGCAAAAATACTATACAGGAGAAAAAAAGTATGGAAAATTACAGCAATATAAAAATTGGTATTATTACTGCTTTGCCAAAAGAATGTGCGGCTATGAAAATGATGATGCACGAAGTTGAAGAATGCTTTTTTGATGATAGAGGGGCAGGCCATAGATTTTTTGTTGGCAAACTAAAATCTGCAAACGGTAAAAAGCATAGGGTGGCTCTTGGATTATGCGGTATGGGAAATAACAAAGCAGCTATAAGGGTTACTAATATGTTAAATCATTTTAAATCAATAGATTCGATTATTATGACTGGTATTGCTGGTGGGATTCCATCATTTCAAAATGACGAAAAACAGGTCAGACTGGGGGATATTGTTGTGTCAAATAGCGTTACTCAGTACGATTTCACTAAAGAAACGCCTGAAAATATTGAGGTGCGTTCTAATTCTGCAAAACCAAGTGCACAACTACTAGAAGCTATTGATTTTATCAAGGTAAATGAATATGAAAATATTTATCCTTGGCATGAATATATTGATAAATTTTCCACTAATTCACGTTTTATGAAGCCATCTGTTGATACTGATAAATTGTACGATTTGGAGGGAAACCTTTGTGAACATCCTTATGACAGTACTCGAACAAAATATCCTAAGGTTTTTATGGGTGGCATTGCATCTGCCAATAATTTACTCAAAAATCCCAATAAAAGAAAAATGCTAAAAGATAAATATGGAGTATTAGCTGTCGAAATGGAAGCTTCCGGTGTTGCGGATGCAACTTGGACTAATACAGTGGGATATTTGGTTGTTAGAGGTATATGCGACTATTGTGATACATACAAAAATGATTTATGGCAAGAATACGCGGCATTGGTTGCAGCAGCGTATACCTGTTCCATAGTTGAAAGTATCCCGTATATATAACATATCATTTTGAAGTGCTATATTCTAACAAAGCTTTGACCCGGAGGAGCATTGGAAGTGTTCCACATAGACAAATCGGCTGAAAATCCCACCTTGATGACTTTTTGTCATATATATTAAAACTAAAGACAAGATATTGAGGTGTGGAGAAAAAATTTAGTTGAATTTTTCAAGCATTCATGAGTGGTACAGTGTTACTATAGACTCACAATAAATTTCTATGCAGTCGTTCATATCGTAAATTATATTCAACATATATCTAAAATATATAAAAATGAAAAATCAAATTGTAATTGTATTGATGATACTTTCATAGTGTATTCCCCTACACTCGCCAGAGCGCATGACTGTTAATCATGATGTCACTGGTTCGAGCCCAGTTGGGGGAGCCATAACAGAGTAGTTTTTATAGCTACTCTGTTTTTTTGTTATCTAAAAGTTTGTCTAAATTACTATTATAGTTATCGTTTACAAGATGCATTTGAGCCGCAAGGTGTATATAAATTTGAGTAATATTTAGGCTCTATGTCAATAGTTGGGGTAAACCCGAAAAAGAAGAATTGAAATGAACAAGCGATAGTAAATCAAGCTATCGCTTGTTTTGCATTTGGTGAGAAAACATATGTAAAATACGGTTACGGAAACGCTTAAAATTTCTGTAACCATAAGCATTACGCTTAAGTACCTTAATCTTGTTGTTGCAGCCTTCGGTAAAACCGTTGGTGATAGCAGAAGAAAAAGAATTCAGAATACCCGGAAGCCAATTGAGCATAGAGTTAGCACATTTTACAAATTGTGCAATACCACAGTCTAAAACAGAATTTATCCAATCAGAAAAAGCTGTTTTTGCAGACTGTCGGTCTTTGCAATCAAGGATTTTAAGGAAATCCTCTTTGTAAAAATGAGCAGTAGAAAGAGTTGGAGAAGTAAAAAGCATAACATTTACCTGTTGTTTTTGTTCGTCAGAAAAGAGGTCAAATCTTTTTAGTAAAAGCTGTCTTGATTGCTTGAAGTATCTGCGATGAGATTTGCTGAATTTCTTTTGTTCTTGTTTGCGAACAGCCTCAAAAGCCCAGATAACTTGCCGTATCCAATGGTATTTATCAACAATCTGTGAGGCATTTTTAAACCACATAGAAGAAATATTAGAGTAGGGTTTCCACATATCACTGACAAAAAACTGAACCTTGTCACGCTGTGACTTATCAAAATGGTTAAAATACTCAGTTAGGAAATGCGCATATCTTTTTGGAAGAATGTCCAAAACAACCTTGTTGACAGGATCGGTGAGAATACATTGATACTTTTCACTGTTCGTATTGCCTTTAAATTCATCAATAGAAATAGCAGATGGGAGCTTTTTAGGAGCGTAGGAAACTAAATCAAAAACCCTGATTACGGAGCTTACAGAGAGGTTAACCTCTCTTGCAACGCTTGAAAAAGAAACTTCATTTCTCAATTTGTCAATGATATACAAAGCCAATCTGTTAGTCATACGATGATAACGAGGGAGAAAATCGACATTTTCAGGGAAACGCTTGCCACAGGAGTAACGATATCGACGCTTATAAAGATGAATAAAGATGTGCTTGCAAAAGGCAGGAATATCCTTTATAGGCTGTTCACGATAATCGTGAATCTTATCAGTTAAATTGCCACAGCAAGGACATTTGTGAGGTTTTCGTTTTAACCGGCAGTTAATATGGATTGAATTATCAATTTCTTCAATTTTTTCTATATCAACATCTTGCAATCCTAAAAGTTTTTCGGTAAAATATTTGTAGAGCATATTTGTTCCTCCGTTTCTGGTTTCTAGTCAATTCCATTTTAACGGATTTTAGACAAATATGCTCTACTTTTTTTAAAATTATTTTTGTAGGATCTATTTGTTACCCCAACATTTAGTATAGAGCCTAAATAGTTTACGCAACTTAATAAAGCCGCAAAACAAAAATCTACCGACAGAGTATTCTCTGTCGGTAGGTATTGCTTTTATTGAAATTTTAATTTATTATCATCATTACCCGGTAACAATACTTATGTTATCGGCTTTTTATAAACTAAATTTCGGACTCATCTCCAATTATGTATAATTTAGAAATCGTTAAAGTTTACATCGGAATTATCTCCTATACTATAGTATATCTAAATATAAACTTCCTCGTACATCGGTCTTATCTCCAATCTTTAGATTTTTATTAGATAAATTTTATCTGTACATTGGTACGACCACCATTAACAAGATTTTAAATTATATTAAGTTGTAATCATAATCTCGGATAAACCTGATTACCTTAGAATTGTGATTACTTTAAAGCTCATTTTTACGAATAATAACCTAACAACTACTTTCGCAGACAATCTATATAAAAAATATGAAGTTCTTTTTTGTATTCGTACGCTTTGAATGCAATTGTTTGATTGGTAGTAATCGGAAACCTTGTCTGATTTAAATTAATAATATGTTTAATAACATTGAAATTATCAGCTGCCCGACAAACAAACGAGATATTATAACCTTTTCTAATGTATCAGGTTATTGTTTGTTTGGGGGAAGGCTCCGCATGAAATCTCTGATATATCTTATGTAATGGACTTTTACTTTCATATTAGAAACCTCCTTTTGTTCCTTTTCTTTGTCTATATTATACAGAATAAATCAACTGTTGTCAATATAAATATTAAAAATATTTATATTTTTATTTTATCAAAATCTATTGAAGTGCATTTTGCGTTGTGGTATAATTAAATAGTTGGGGTATTGCAAAATACTCCTTTTATTGACTTTTTTGTTGCTGTTGTGTATAATAATTACATATTAATATGATTTTCAACGGATAAGAGGTGTGGTATATGATTAAGAAGTATAATAAACTTGTGAGAGATAAAATTCCGAAGATCATTGAAGAAAACGGTCAGATGTGTGAAACCGAAATTCTTTCTGACGAAAGATACCTTGAAATGCTTGAATTAAAGCTTTCAGAGGAGTGTACAGAGTATCAGATTGATAAAAATACCGAGGCGCTTGCCGATATTCTTGAAGTTGTTTATGCCATTGCCAATGCAAGAGGTATGACAGACGGTGAACTTGACAGATTAAGACTTGCCAAGGCTAATAAAAACGGAAGATATAAAGATAAAATATTTATTAAAGAAGTTACTGAGTGGTAAACAAAAGCACGGTGCATTAAACGCATCGTGCTTATTTTTTTGTGGTTCTTTGTCAAAAGTTGGGGTAAATTATGGTTTAGCGGAATACTTCACAAGGCAATTATGAAAGTTTGGTCGACCTTTTCAAAGGTCGT
>NZ_JBBNJY010000052.1:0-10334 GCF_040093295.1 Ruminococcoides bili | reverse complement strand
TATAATTGCTTGATAAAGCAATCAGCCAAACCATAACTTTTACGAAAAAATAGGCGGGTACTCTTTGCAAGTATCCGCCTAAATTTTTAATATTATCTTTTATCAAGTGGAGTATAATTCTTTGTTGTAGAAATACTCATATAAGCAGGACGTATAATCTTACCGCCATTTACGATTTCCTCAAGTCTGTGTGCGCTCCAACCTGCAATTCTGGCTGTAGCGAACATCGGTGTATAAAGCTCACAAGGAATGTCAAGCATACTGTAAAGCAAGCCGCTGTAAAAATCGACATTGGACGCAACGCCTTTATAAATCTTACGCTTTTTGCCGATAACCTGCGGAGCAAGTCTTTCTACTCTCTCATAAAGTTCAAAGTCCTCATCGTAACCCTCTGCCTTAGCGAGTTTCTGAACAGCACCTTTAAGAATTATCTGACGAGGGTCAGAAATTGTATAAACAGCGTGACCCATACCATAGATAAGACCCATTCTGTCGAATGTCTGCTTTTCGAGTATTTTTTCAAGGTAATCTGCAATTTCTTCGTCATCTTTCCAGTCTTTTATGTGCTTTTTAATATCCTCAAACATATAGAATACTTTAACATTTGCACCGCCGTGCTTAGGACCTTTAAGAGATGCCAAAGCCGCTGCAATTGCCGAATAAGTATCTGTACCGGAAGAAGTTACAACATGAGTTGTAAATGTAGAGTTGTTACCGCCGCCGTGCTCCATATGAAGAATAAGCGCCATATCAAGAACTTTTGCCTCAAGCGGTGTGTATTTTCTGTCAGGACGAAGTAATGACAAAATAACCTCCGCTGTGGACATAGTAGGCTCTGCACGGTGAATATAAAGGCTTTTGTCACGGAGATAGTGGTTATATGCATGATAACCGTAAACCGAAAGCATCGGAAATACTGAAATAAGCTGAATACACTGACGAAGAACATTATCTACCGATGTATCATTAGGATTATCATCGTAACAGAACAAAGTAAGTACGCTTCGAGCAATCGAGTTCATCATATCTTCACTCGGTGCTTTAAGAATAACATCACGAACAAAGTTCTGCGGTAAAGTTCTGTATTTTACAAGCAATTCCTTAAAATCCTTAAGCTGTGCGACATTTGGCATTTCGCCAAAAAGAAGAAGGTAAACAACTTCTTCAAAACCAAAACGATCATCCTCAAGAATACCGCCGACAATATCGTTTACATTATATCCGCGATAATACAACTCACCGTCGCAAGGAACAAGCTTACCGTCAACTTCTTTATTCTGGATAATTGTGGAAATATCTGTAAGGCCTGTTAATACACCCTTACCGTCAAGGTCACGAAGTCCTCTCTTAACATTATACTTTGAATAAAGACTTGTATCGATCATCGAATTTGAGATCATTTTTTGTGCCAAGTCATGGATAGCCGGTGTGTTATCTGAATAACTGCCCATCAAAATCACTTCCTACAATAAAGATTAGTAAATTTATAATTACCATTAAAGAACATTATATCACATTTTAAAGCAAAAGGAAAGATACAAAATGCTTTAAAGTGTCTTATTTATAATTAAGATTATGTCATATTTATATACATTTTAGCAAAAATATTCATTTATCTGCAAATATAAAGAGGATGAATTTTACTCCATCCTCTTAGTTGTAATTATAATTATTTAATTTATTTAATTACTTAAGATATGTACCGTTTGTACCGATCTTACCGTCAATGCCTGTGAAACCTGAACCGCAAGCTACATAGCATCTCATGTTGGCTTTACCGATACTGCCTACTGTAAGTGTGCCGTTTGTAACAGTCTTAACATCACCTGTAACAGCGTCAATATACTTGCCGTTAGGAATGTTCTTGAATGTAGCGCCGCCTGAAATAGTTACAAGTGCAAGGCTGTCTACGCCTTCGCTTGAATTTGTATAACGGCGGATAAATGCCATATTACCAGTTACATATTCGCTGTCCTTTGTATACTGACCTTTCTGGAGAGCAGGTACTGCCCTACGAATCATATTCAGTTGTTTAAGGTGAACAGCAAGCGGAGAATTAAGAGTTTCGGCAACTGTTCCCGATGCGCTATATTCACCGAAATCAGTAGCTGAAACATCACCCTCAAGATAATCGCCGAAATATGCACGACCTAAAGTTGAAAGAGGAGCATTTGGACCAAGGTCTATACTTACACCCTTTTGGAATTCAACTTCTGAACCATAGTATAGACATGGAATTCCACGGAATGTAAAGAGAAGTGAAAGGTTTTCTGCCCAAGCCTGAGTACCGCCATTATAACGAGTATCCATATCAGGACCGTAGTCATGGGAGTCAACATAAGTTACATTCCATGTTGAATCATTATAATATGGATCCTCTTCAAGAGCACGGGTAAATGCATTGCTGGCAGTAGAGAAGTTCCAATGCATTGGGAAGTCAATAACGCCTGTGCCATTGCCCTTACTGTAATCAGGAGTATGATATGTAATACCATTAAGATAAACATTATCAGAAGTTGGCTGATTACTTGTAGATGAATTGCTTGCATAGTGAGCATTTGTAAGGTTTACATTTTCAAGCTGATCATCGCCGAGAGCATTGATATAATTGCTGTCTGTTTCTGCCCAAGTATAGAAAGGAGCAGAAATTGCAGGGATATTATGATTCCAAAACTCGCTTACACGAGTACAAACCTCGCCGAATACATAGAAATTCTTTCCGCCTGTCTTAAGCCATGATGGGAAATAGAACTGGTTAAGAGTAAGTCTTGATACATGCTTTTCGGTATCCATTCTGAATGCATCAACAC
The DNA here is from genome assembly GCF_040093295.1 of Ruminococcoides bili. NCBI lineage: Bacteria > Bacillati > Bacillota > Clostridia > Eubacteriales > Oscillospiraceae > Ruminococcoides > Ruminococcoides bili. The sequence goes on along the minus strand of NZ_JBBNJY010000052.1, from coordinate 7,524 downwards.
CCATGTTGATATAATCGCCGTAAACATTGTTAAGATACTCTGCAACCTTTGGATTTTCTGTGTTTACATCAACGCAGTCACCGGCAATCTGTCCTGTCTGTACAGTTGGACTTTCCCAGCTAAGGTCTTTATAATGATGATAGTTATTTTCCGTGTCATGTGAACCTGAATCAAGAGCCTTAGTATCCTTCATTATATTAAGTCTTGCCTGATACTGATAACCCGGAGCAAGACTGTCATAGTCAGGGAATGTTTTTGCAAAATCCGAATCAGGAATCGGAACCATACAATTAACAGATTCAAGATCCTTAAGTGTGCTATACTCTTTTGTAAACATAGGCGCGAGAGTAGCCTCACCAAAGTTACCTGTATGATTGATAACTATGTCCTGAATAATCTTCATACCTTTTTCATGTGCAGCATCGATAAGATCCTGATATTTAACATCGTCACTCTCATAACGAACATCAACAGTTGAGAAATCGAATGCGTGATAGCCATGGTAGTCATAACCTGACGCATTTGTTACAACAGGAGTAATCCAAATTGCACTGAAGCCTAAAGCCTTGATGTAATCAAGTTTTTCGATAAGGCCCTTAAAGTCGCCTCTCCAAGCAGGGTCTGAATCAGGGTTGTTAGCTTGCTGGTCGTCCCAACAATGAACATTGTTGCCTGTATCACCGTCATAGAAACGAGTTGTGATTACAAAGTAAATTGAATCTTCACGAAGATCCGTTCTCTTCCAGTCATCAAAATCATTCCAAGACTTAGAAGACCATCTTCCGTTTTTGTACCACCACTCGCCGCTGTTTCTTGTTGTTTCAGCAGACTGAGTGCCGTTTGTAACAAACATCATATTGATTTTTGTTACATTGTCGAACGTGTAGCAGTAGCTGTTATCACCCTCGGCGGTCATTTTAGGACCGGGGTAATCTGTTGCGATATTCTGCGGAAGGCTGTTCCAATAATAGATGTTCGGTGCGCCGTCTTCAGAATACACATGCACTTTAATACCGTCGTATTTAGCCTGAACTGACTCAGCATCGTCAACAGTAGCAGCCGAAACCGACACAATACCTACTGTTGCCGCAATGCAGACAACAAGCATTAAAGCAATGAGTTTTTTTACCTTTGTCATAGCTTTTCCTCCATTTTCCGTTAAAATCAAAATTTAACATCTACATATAATTATAAAGTAGTTATTAACGATTTTTTTTCTGATTTAGAATTATTCGAAATCTGTGCTTCCAAACATTTAATACTTGTTTTATGTAATTTATACAAAAAAGTGAACAAAGTGCCGTTTTTTTAAAAAGCAGACAGATTTTTCGACAAAGCAAAAAACTCTCCGATTAAATTCAGAGAGCTTTTATATAATCACAACTATTTATATATCACAACTGCAAATTATATATTACTTTTCAAAACATATTTTTCAAGTGTTTTTGCGACTCCGTCATCATCATTTGACTCGCAGACATAATTTGCAATCTTTTTTACATCTTCCTCTGCATTGCCCATAGCAACTCCAAGACCCGCATAACCAATCATAGTTATATCATTGTAATTGTCGCCAAAAGCAATCATCTCTTCGTTTGTAAAACCGAGTTTTTCAAGCAGCATAGGCAGCATAGAACCCTTTGTTACACCGAAAGGCATAATCTCGAGGAAGTACGGTGCGCTCTTATACACATCAAGCAAACCGTCATAGCGTTTTGCAAGAATTTCGTTATATTTATCAATTTCGGCAGGTTCGCCCGAAAGTAAAAGTTTATTGATCTTTTCAGGAATATTCGCCGCAAAATCTTCCACAACAACCATTTCCATTTTGAGAATATCCCTTTCAACATTTGAATAATCATTCAAAGTGCCGCCTGTAATGATTTTCTTATCATCATAGGTATGAACAGAAAGATTTGATTCTTTCAACACACCGAGTATGTCGGAAAGGTATTCCTTCGGAAAATCCTTACTTACAATAGTTTGTCCGGTAGTACAATCAAGAATTTTTCCTCCGTTGAAAGCCATAATATAACCCTCATAGCGGTCAAGCAATAAATCTCTTGCAATGCTCTGAATCCCCATAGGATGTCTGCCCGAAGCGATTACAACCTTTTTGCCCATTTTTTGAGCGTCAATAATAGTGTATCGAGTGCGTGGAGTAATCTCTTTTTGAGAGTTAGTCAGAGTACCGTCAATGTCAAGTGCAATAATTTTGTAATCCATAATATCACCTTGTACTTAGAAATATTGATTAACAAATCATTTACAATATAACACACAAGTTAAAAAAATGCAAGTATTTGATACATTATGTAAAAAACAACTTTGTTTATAGCTTTATTTTGCCATTATATAAAAAATATTTACGGATTAAATACAAAAATCGGGACCGGAAAAATCCCGGTCCCGAACAGCAATAAAAAATTACTGATTATTATTTGTATTGTTTTGAGCATTGTTATCTTTTTCAATATAAATGCCTTGGTCAACAGTATCGTTACGAATAGAAGAATATTCGCTGAGTACCCATGAATACTGACCTGTTGTAATTGTACTTCCGCAGTATTCGCACTTGCCGGAACTTGACATTTCAAGAGGAGCACCGCAATTCGGGCAACTGTGTGACTTAAGCGTCTGACTGTTTGCACTTGTGGTCTTAATGCTTGCATTACGGGCAAAGCGAAGTGTGTATCTCAACTCGTATCTTGCATTAGGATCTCCACGGAGAACCTGACCGGTCTTTTCGTTTATCTCATAGTCTGTAAGACGGGCATTGAGATAAACTGTAACATACTCAAATTCCTTATCTCTGCGATACGCTGTAAGATAAGCTGTACTTACGGCTACATTTTCAATCTTATTGATTACGCCGTTTGCAATCTTGCGATCAATCTGTTTTTGAGTTTGATTGTAGAGATTATCGTGTAAATAAATTCTTACAGGTGAAAGGTCACGCTTGCTCCAAGCGTCCTGAATGGTAACATATACATATCTTGAGAATGAAAGGAAATCTTCTGCCGAGAAGTTCGGATCATTCTGCTTGATAAGGTCTGAAATCTGTGCCGTACGGTCAGGAAGTGTAATATTTCTGCCTGCCGACTGCTGAATTGTCTGTGATCTGCCAACAGTAGTAGTTGTTCTTTTAGTTGTTCTTTTGCTGTCCTTTTTGCTCCTTATCATGCCGTAAACAACTATACCGATAACTACAAGGAAAACAACTAACGTTCCGCCAAATCCAAGACCTTCTCCGCTGCTTTCGGAACTGCTGTGGTCTGAACTGTCCCAATCAGAACTGTCACCCCAATCGGAACTGCCGCCCCAGTCAGAGCTGCCGCCCCAATCAGAACCGCCGCTGTCATAGTCATTTGAATCGCCGAAGTCAAGCGGAGGTATTCCTAAGTCCGCTGTTTGGTTAGTATGTACCGATTGATTACTTTCGACAGAAACAGCATTAACTGATGAAAAAGCTGTAAAAGCTATCGCCGCCATAAGTACAGTCAGTACAATCGAAAAACATTTTTTCAAAGTTATACACCTTCTTTTAAATTTCACGGTAAATCCGTTTGCTTATTATTGCTCTAATTTTAACATATATTGTAAAAATTTGCAATTATATTTATAATTTTGTTTATAAAAAATCCCGTTGTATTTCTATACATATTGCATATCAGCATTAAAAATTCGATATTTATTATTTTTTCGGAAATATTTATATTTAAGTGTTGACAATGCAATATTGCGGTGCTATAATAATACCTATAATTTATGTAGGTTTAATAAGGATTGAATTTCAATTACGGACATTACTATAAACATTATATTATAAAGGAGAATGCATTATGAAAATTTACGAGAAAATCACTGACCTCATTGGCAGAACACCTATTATGAAACTCAATAATTACTCTGCTGCACAGGGACTTGACACACCTGTACTTGCAAAGCTTGAATATTTTAATCCGGCAGGAAGTGTTAAGGACAGAGTAGCAAAGGCTATGATTGATGATGCGGAAGAAAAAGGCTTGCTTACATCTGATTCTGTAATCATTGAGCCTACAAGTGGTAACACAGGTATCGGTCTTGCAGCGGTAGCAGCCGCAAGAGGTTACAGAATTATTCTTACAATGCCTGAAACAATGAGTATCGAACGCAGAAATCTTCTTAAGGCTTACGGCGCAGAACTTGTTCTTACTGACGGTGCAAAAGGTATGAAGGGCGCTATCGCAAAGGCTGACGAACTTGCAAGTGAAATTCCGCACAGCTTTATTCCGGGTCAGTTCGTAAACCAGGCAAACCCTGCCGCTCACTTTGCAACAACAGGTCCTGAAATCTGGGAGGATACAGACGGCAAGATTGACATTTTTGTTGCAGGCGTAGGTACAGGCGGTACCGTAACAGGTGTAGGTAAATATCTTAAGTCAAAAAATCCAAATGTAAAAATCGTTGCAGTTGAACCGGCTACATCACCTGTACTTTCAAAGGGTGTTGCAGGTCCTCACAAAATTCAGGGTATCGGCGCAGGCTTTGTTCCCGAAACCCTTGATACTAAAGTATATGATGAAATCTTCGCTGTTGAGAACGAGGCAGCCTTTGCAACAGGCAAAGCTATTGCCCGTACAGAGGGTGTGCTTGTAGGTATTTCTTCGGGTGCGGCAGTATATGCGGCAACCGAGCTTGCTAAACGCCCTGAAAACAAGGGTAAGATAATTGTAGCGCTTCTTCCCGATACAGGCGACCGTTACCTTTCAACTCCAATGTTCTCAGATAAATAATTTTTAATATCTATCCCCTGTAGTATATTTTAACAGACTTCAAAACTTGATTTTGAAGTCTGTTATTTTTTACGGGAAATAGACTTATTTTTTGTTTTAAAGCCTAAAAATTATTTATTATTGTAGATAACAGCTAACATTTTATAACAAAAATATTGTAAAAACTGCCTTTTGAAAAATATAAAATTCAATTAGACAGAAGTGGTACAAAATATAAAATTTTGTCTGAAATTCAAAAAGACAACGGTTCTATTATTGTTGAAATAAAAAAGCAGTACAATACTTCTCCAATCGGAGATTATTTTAATTAACCAATTTAACCCATCAATAATAAAAATTTTAAAAACGCAAAGCCATCTTTGACGCAAATCAAAGATGGCTTTCCAAATTCTTCTATAACTCTATTTCTTATAAACTGTTATATAACATAGTCATTGCCAATGCTTTCGGCCTGATGGTCAATAATATCCTGAATTGTAATACTGTCAAGATACTTTGTAATAACCTCATTAAGTCCCTGCCATACAGGCAAAGTAATACATTCATCACTCATAGGGCAAGTATTCGGGTCATGGTCAAGACAGGCTACAGGAGCAAGACTGCCCTCTGTAATGCGGAGAATCTCGCCTACCGTATATTGGTCGGGAGTTCTTGCAAGGCGGTATCCACCCTGAAATCCACGGTTTGTAAGTAACACATCGGCTTTATTAAGAATAGGCATAATCTGCTCAAGATATTTTTTTGAAATATTCTGACGAGCCGCAATATCCTTAAGTGCAATGTAACCGTCATTCTGGTGCATTGCCAAATCTATAAGCATTCGCAGTGCGTATCTTCCCTTTGTAGAAATTTTCAAATTAACACCACCTTTTACTAAGTATTTGCAAAAATATAGCATTCATCTATAACATAATAATAACATATATTTAGTAGGTTTTCAAGTTGTTTTTTATCCGATTTATATTTTAATTATCTTTCTATATGTATATTGGTCGCTTATAATTCTACAAATATGTTATAAAACCGGCAAATTTTGCTCTAAAAACCTACTAAACAAATATATTTTTAAAAATTTAAAAAATAGTATTGACAACGGGTAAATTATATGATAATATACAATCACATTAAACCTATGTAATTAGTAAGTTTTAGCAAAGGAGAATTCTAATGCTTCTATTATTTGTAAATCTATTAAGACAGAACTACCGATACGGACGAATGTGCAGTACCTCTGGATGTTGTTGCTGACGCAACAAATACATTACTACATTATTTTTATTATAACATTGTAACAAACTAAATTAATTATTGAAAGAGGTAAATAAAATGAGCACATTAAAAGATAGAAAATTACACTTTGAAACACTTCAGCTTCATGTAGGACAGGAATCAGCAGACCCGGTAACAGATGCAAGAGCAGTTCCGATTTACGCAACTACTTCTTATGTATTCCACAACAGCCAGCACGCCGCAGATCGTTTTGCACTTAAAGATGCAGGCAACATCTACGGCAGACTTACAAACCCTACAGAAGATATTTTTGAGCAGAGAATTTCAGCTCTTGAGGGTGGTACAGCCGCTCTTGCAGTAGCTTCGGGCGCAGCTGCAATCGCATATACAATTCAGGCTCTTGCTAAAGCTGGCGAGAACATCGTAGCTGCAAAGACAATCTACGGCGGCACATATAACCTTCTCGAACACACACTTCCTGCTTACGGCATTACAACAACATTTGTTGATCCTGATGAAGAGGGTGCTTTTGAAAACGCTATTGACGAGAATACAAAGGCTCTCTACATTGAAACACTCGGCAATCCAAATGCTAACCTTATTGATATTGAGGCTCTCGCAAAGATTGCACACGCACACAATATTCCGCTTGTTGTTGACAGCACATTTGCAACCCCTTACCTTGTAAGACCGTTTGAGTACGGTGCAGACATCGTTGTTCATTCAGCTACAAAGTTCATCGGCGGTCACGGTACGGCAATCGGCGGTGTAATTATTGAGAGCGGTAAGTTTGACTGGGCTGCATCAGGTAAATTCCCACAGTTTGCAGAGCCAAACCCATCATACCACGGTGCTGTATTTACACAGGCTGCTCCGGGTGCTGCATTTGTAACATACATCAGAGCAATTCTTCTCCGTGACACAGGTGCTACAATCTCTCCGTTCCACGCATTCATTTTCTTGCAGGGTCTTGAAACACTTTCACTCCGTGTTGAGCGTCATGTAGAAAACACAAAGAAAGTTCTTGAATTCCTTGTAAATCACCCACAGGTTGAGAGCGTAAACCACCCATCACTTCCAAACTCACCGTATAAGGCACTTTATGATAAGTACTTCCCTAACGGCGGCGGTTCAATCTTTACTTTTGAAATCAAGGGTACAGAAGAAGACGCTAAGAAGTTCATTGATAATCTCCGGGTATTCTCACTTCTTGCAAATGTAGCAGATGTTAAGTCACTTGCTATTCATCCTGCATCAACAACACACTCACAGCTTAACGAGCAGGAGCTTGCAGAGCAGGGCATTAAGCCAAATACAATTCGTCTTTCAATCGGTACAGAGCATATTGATGATATTCTCTTCGATTTACAGGAAGCATTTGAGGCTATTAAATAATCAAATCACATAATTCAAATATTTACGGACTGCATTTTATGTGCAGTCCGTATTTTGTTTATTACTGTTTAGTGCACAGTTTAAAGCAAATAATTTTAAAATTTAGGTCAAGCCTTTTTAAAGG
>NZ_JBBNJY010000051.1:0-10395 GCF_040093295.1 Ruminococcoides bili | reverse complement strand
CGACCAAAAATGCACTAAACCATATTACCCGAACTTTTGATAAAGAACCAATTAAACCTAATTAACCAAAAAATTCCCGATTACAGTAAAAGCCATAATCGGGAATTCAAATATTTTATCTAATAAAATCAGCTGATTTTTGAGCCGGGTTCCATATCGTCTACAAAGATTACCTTTATTTCTTCTCCGCAAGTTGCGGCAAGAATCATTCCGCAGCTTTCAACACCGCAGAGCTTTGCAGGCTTGAGGTTTGATACAAGAATAATCTTTCTTCCGATAAGGTCGTCAGGTGTATAGAATTTTGCGATACCCGAAGCAACGGTTCTCTCTTTTACACCGTCAAAAATTGTGAGTTTCAAAAGCTTTTTAGCCTTTTTAATCGGCTCGCAAGCCTTAATTTCGGCAACTCTGAGGTCAACCTTGCAGAAATCGTCAATACCGATTTGAGCAACGCCCTCAATTTCTTCTTTGAGTTTCTCTGTCTTTTCGTCAACCTTTTCGTTATTCTTGATAATTGCGTTGAGTTCTTCGATTTCTTTCTCAACATCAATTCTCGGGAACAGAGCCTCACCTTTCTTGACTGTCACATCAAGCGGAAGAACACCGAATTTATCGGCATTTTCATAAGTAGCACACTTTTCACAAGCGCCAATCTGCTCAAGTGCCTTTGGCATTGTAGTCGGCATAAATGCAGAGAGAAGTGTGGCTGTGATTCTGATAGTTTCAAGCAAATTGTAAAGAACAGTTGCAAGTCTTGCTTTCTTTGTTTCGTCCTTTGCAATCACCCACGGTGCTGTTTCGTCAATGTACTTGTTAGCACGGGAAACTACCTTGAAAATCTCGGCGAGCGCATTGTTAAGCTGGGTTTTATCAATAAAGTCATCAACGCTCGACTTAAGTGCGGTAGCGGTTGCGATGAGGTCATCGTCAAATTCTCCGCCTTCACGCTCTGTAGGAAGTGTGCCGCCAAAATATTTTTCAACCATTGCAACGGTTCTTGACACAAGGTTGCCAAAGCCGTTTGCAAGGTCGGAGTTAATACGGTTTATCATAATTTCGTTAGAGAACGAGCTGTCTGCGCCAAGTGCCATTTCACGAAGAATGTGATAACGGATAGCGTCTGCGCCGTATCTCTTGCCAAGTACAAACGGGTCTACAACATTGCCGAGTGATTTACTCATCTTCTGACCGTTAAAAGTAATCCAACCGTGAACCGCAAGGTGCTTTGGAAGCGGCAAATCGAGAGCCATAAGCATTGCAGGCCAAATGATAGCGTGGAAACGCATAATATCCTTTGCAACCATATGCACATCGGCAGGCCAGAATTTATCAAAATCATTATAAGCGTCGTTATAAAAGCCAAGCGCAGAAATATAGTTTGAAAGTGCGTCAATCCACACATATATAACATGCTTATCGTCAAAAGTTACAGGAATACCCCACTTAAAAGTAGTTCTCGACACACAAAGGTCCTCAAGACCCGGCTTGATAAAGTTGTTTACAAGCTCTGTCGCACGGGTTTTCGGCTGTAAATAGTCTGTTTCCGTAAGTAATTTTTCAATTCTGTCGGCAAAAGGCGACATTTTAAAGAAATATGCCTCTTCCTTTGCCTCAGTAACCTCTCTGCCGCACTCCGGACATTTGCCGTCAACAAGCTGGCTTTCAGTCCAAAAGCTCTCACAAGGTGTGCAGTATTTACCCGAATACTCGCCCTTATAAATGTATCCCTTATCGTAAAGTTCTTTAAAAATCTTCTGAACAGTCTTGATGTGGTAATCATCGGTGGTTCTTATATATCTGTCATAGTCAACATTCATAAAGTTCCAAAGGCTCTTGAAGGTTTTAACTACTTCGTCAACATATTCCTTGGGAGTCACACCCTTTTCGGCAGCTTTCTGCTCAATTTTAAGACCATGCTCGTCAGTACCCGTAAGAAACATTACATCATAGCCCTGCATTCGTCTGTAACGAGCGATAGAGTCGCAAGCAACAGTTGTATAGCAATGTCCGATATGCGGATTGCCTGACGGATAGTAAATCGGTGTCGTGATGTAATACGGTTTTTTCTGACACATAAAAAATTCCTCCCTTTTCAGCAAATGAGCTGTATTTTTATTATACCAATATCATACAAAAAATGCAATAATCAAAGTAAAACTAAACAACAAAAAGCCCGAATAATATTGCCGATATTACAAAACATTTACGGCTTGCAAATATATTTTTGATTTTTTTAAAATATATTATAAAAAGGCTTGACAAATCTGATAACAAGGTGTATTATAATATAGCTGTAAAGATACAGGCAATAAATATCGCGGGATAGAGCAGCTCGGTAGCTCGTCGGGCTCATAACCCGAAGGTCGTCGGTTCAAATCCGGCTCCCGCAACCACTAAGAAACGGCTTAACCGCTAAGGTTTTGCCGTTTTTCTTTTTGTGATTTTATTTTTTTGTTATTCCAACTTTAACAAAAATAAATTTACCTTTTGTCACTTCTCAAATAATTTATAAAAATATAGACTTTTGTGTGTACTTTTGGTATAATAAAAATAATTATAGGCTTATACAAATTTAACAACATAAAGGCGAATTATTATGAAAACTATAGATTTAATAGTACCGTGTTACAACGAAGAAGAGGGACTTGAGCATTTTGTGCTTGAAACCAATAAGGTTATTGACTCAATGCCCGAATATTCATTTCGATATATCCTCGTCAATGACGGCAGTAAAGATAAAACTTACCTTGTTATGAAAAAGCTCGCAAAGCAGTTTTCCAATGTAAAGTATATTTCATTTTCAAGGAATTTCGGTAAAGAGGCGGCTATGTACGCAGGACTTCAACATTCCACCGCCGATTATGTGGTGGTTATGGACGCCGATTTGCAGCATCCGCCGACACTTTTCCCACAAATGGCAGACGCTCTCGAAAACGAGGGCTACGATGTCTGCGCCACAAAGCGTGACGAACGAGAGGGCGAAAGCAAATTCAGAGGAATTTTCTCAAAAATGTTCTTTGCTCTTTCAAATAAACTCACCGATACCAAAATGCCTTACGGCGCTATGGATTTCAGAATGATGAAAAGACAGGTCGTCGATTCTATTCTTGAACTCGCCGAAGTTCAGAGATTTTCAAAGGGAATATTCTCTTGGGTAGGTTTCAACACAAAATGGATTTCATTTAAAACCGTTGACCGTCAGCTTGGACAGACAACATGGAAATTCTCAAGTCTTTTTCGTTATGCGATTGACGGAATTACCTGTTTTTCGGTTGCTCCCCTCCGTTTTACGGCAGTAATGGGTGCGATAATCTTTGTTATTTCGCTTATCTATATAATGATAACCCTTGTTCAGACGTTGTTTTTCGGAATTACCACACCGGGTTATGTAACTACCTTGTGTGCGGTTCTGTTTTTGGGCGGAATTACCGAAATGTCTATCGGTATTCTTGGCGAATACATAGGCAGAATTTATATGGAAACCAAGGACAGACCGATTTACATAACAAAATTCTCTAATTTTGAGGACGAAGACAACGAGGAAAAGGAATGATTATGGGCGATTTTATAAAAAAGTTTTTTGATATAAAGTTTTGGAAGTTTATTCTGGTCGGCGTAATCAATACCCTCGTTGGCAACGGCTTGCAGTTTGTGCTCTTTGCGCTTTTTGCGTGGGACAGATACGAATGGGGTGTGTGGCTCGCCTCGGCTCTCGGATACTTAATCGGCAGTATTGTAAGCTATTTTCTTAACAAATACTTTACATTTAAAAATACAGAAAAGGGTTGGAAACCGATTTTACGCTTTGCGCTGAACATTGCCGTTTGCTACGCACTATCGTATTGCATAGCGATTCCGCTAATCAAATGGATTTGTACGGCGAATAATTTTACAATGTTCTCATTTACGGTTGAACAGTTTGCAGGCTATACCTCAATGATACTCGGCTCTTGCCTGTTTGTAGCGTTCAACTACATAGGACAAAGATTCTTCGCCTTTAAAGAAAAGAAATGATAAAACAAGAATACTCCCGACATTAACATAGGTTATATCGGGAGTATTGTGATTTTTAAACGGTTATTTTTTAATTGAGAGAAATTAGAGATTACCTGAATTTTTAACCGATTATAAAAGCTTGGTCAACCTTTTATAATTGTTTGGCAAAATACTACCCTAATCATTAAAACAAAGATGTGATATTATGAGTAAAGCGATGAACATTGCCAAAAAAATATCAAAAAGTCCTCTTGCACCGCTTGCAAAAGTTGCGTTTGATATATTTGCAAAGGTACAGTTCGGATATTTGAATTTAAAATGGAAAATCAGCGGAAAGAAAATGCCGACTTCCGAGCAGGCACACGAAGTTACACAAAATGTAACATTTATGTTCAAGTCCTTTGAAAGGCAAAAGCAGGCAAAAAAGCTGTATAAAAACATTCAAAAACACTACCCCGGTGCAAAAGTGGTGATTGCAGACGACAGCAAAGTTCCGCTTGAAATAAAAACAAAACACAATCCGCCTACCGTAATTCATATGCCGTTCAACAGCGGACTCAGCAAGGGACTTAATCTCGCACTTGCCGAGGTTAAAACCGAGTATTTAATGCGTATGGACGATGACGAGCTTTTAACTCCGCTTTCAAATATTTATGACGAGCTTAGTTTTCTTAAATCACACAAAGACATTGACCTTGTCGGATTTGTGCCTCTTACCGCAGGCAAATGTACTCCTGTGCAGAAAATCGCCCGAAATTACAATGAATTTGATATGAAAAATGCCTATAAACCGCTTAAAATACCGCATTTGACAAAGATAGACGAAAACCATATTGTATATGGAAAAGTCCCGAATATTTTTCTTGCGAGAACGCAGAAAATCAAAGAAATAGGCTGGGACGATAACATAAGAATGATAGATCACCACGAGTTTTTTCTCCGTGCGGCGGGAAATATTGTGTCGGTAATGAATCCGAACACGGCAGTATTTCACATTCACAATCCGTTTGACAATTATTACAACAGTTTCCGCAGTGATTTCAGAGATGATTTTTACTATATAAAAGGCAAAATGCTCGCAACAAGAAAGTCCTTGCGACAAGATAAAAGTTAATAATAAATAAAGTATCGACATTGCTGTTCATACAAAAGCTGTGATATGCTTTATAGGTAAAAAACTGAAAGTCTATTAATAACTATCGGATAATAAAAAGTTTTGTCAAACTTAGTCTTAGCACGCAAACAGTCAAGCTGTTTACACCCGACAGATTGCTATGACAGAAAATTTTATCCCCTGTTTTTGTCGATTTTTGACAAGTACATTGGTACTACTGACAATTTAACTCCTGCAATATTGTATCAAACGCAAAACACCCTCTCCGCTTGGAGAGGGTGAAATTTTGCGTTGTTTTATTATTCACTGCCATATTTTTGCTTTACTAATATATGAGAAATATTTTCCACATCGGATTTTTTAAGTTTTATAAGCATATTGCAGCAAGCGTAGTCATCAGTCTTAGGCCATGCGTAAATATCTATTCTTGAAACAATCAACTGATTTCCGTCTGCATTAATGGACTCAATAAAAGAATAATCATTAGAACCGGTAATACCGATATGTGCATATAAGGCATTTTCTTTAAAAAATTCATCGTCAAAATCCGATGATTCAGCTTTGAATAAATCGCAAAACTGTTCTTTTGAAGTTATAAGAAAATTACATCTTTTTATTGAATCAAATTCATTCATTGTAACAATACCGTTGTGTTCATCGTATATAACCTCATACGGTATGCCTTTACCGGGTATTTCTTCATCATAATAGTAATATTGTGTTTCTTCGGTAACATTATTATACGAATCACCCAGCGGTTTGTAACACTCATAATCTGTACCGACTATCTTTTTCTGAATTTCCGACACATCGTTTACATTAAAACCGCCGTCACCGTTAAAATCAAGGTGTTCGAGCATTGCGCCTGTGATTACTTCGTTGCCGACAAGCTGTAACTGCAAAGCCGTAACATCGGATATATCTACAGCATTGTCCGCATTGTAGTCACCGATTTTTGTATATGTAAACTTTTGATTTTCTGCCGCAAATGCAGGGATTACCGCTGTTGCACCCATACACAGCGCAAGTGCCGTTGATACTAATATTTTAGATTTTTTCATAGTCCTGCCTCCCTTTTTCATTAATTTAATAAAATTATACCATAAAACAACGAATATGTATATAACAGTGAAAAAAAATCAACATAAAATTTTATCCCCTGTTTTTGTCGATTTTTGACAAGTACATTGGTACTACTGACAATTTAACTCCTGCAATATTGTATCAAACGCAAAACCCCCTCTCCGCTCGGAGAGGGGGTTAGATTTACTGTGCTAAATATTGTGTATAAAAGTTAATTTCTGTAATATTTTCGATGTCAGCCTTATTCAGTCTGTAAATATTATTGCGACAACACTTTTCGCCATACTCCATAAAAGTTTCGACCTCATAATCATATACTATCAGCTTGTTTCCGTCAAGCGCAAAGGAGTTTATTCCTGTATAATCATACCAATCCCTGGCTGTGAGCATTACAAAAAGAGCGTTATCCTTGAAAAACTCGTCGTCAAATTCCGGCGACTCCGCTTTAAACAAATCGACAAACTGTTCCTTTGATGTTATGAGAGAAATTCCTTTAACTGAATTTCTCCTCATTTCATCAACAGTCATAATGTAATTCTCCGGTGTGTAGATTGTTTCATATTCAATAATATCGCCTTTAGAGTTACCGTTATTGTCATAGACATAATAGCGCATAGGAATGTTTTTATATGAACTGTCTGTTTTTTGATAGCAAGTATATTCCGTGCCGGCAACCATTTTCTGCAATTCTGTAATGTCATTTACATTAAAAGCGCCGTCACCGTCAAAGTCGATATGCTCAAGAGCAGTGCCCGAAATTGTACCATTTCCGCAAAGCTGTAACTGTAATGCAGTAATGTCTGATACACTTACTACACCGTCTGCGTTGTAATCGCCGATTTTTGTAAAAGTAAAGCTTTCATTATCCGCCGCAAATGCAGGGATTACCGCTGTTGCTCCCATACAAAGTGCAAGCGCCGTTGATACTAATATTTTAGCTTTTTTCATAGTCCTGCCTCCTTTTTCATTAATTAATAAAATCATACCATAAAACAACGAATATGTATATAACAGTGAAAAAAAGCAACACAAAATTTTATCCCTTGTTTTTGTAAATTTTTGACAAGTACATTGGTGCTACTGACAATTTTTCAAAATTCATTTTCTTTTTTTAAAATATTATTTACCTTGACTAAATAAAGTGTTACAATATATAAGTTATAGTATATGCAAAAGCATAACTAATCGGTAATGCCCTGTCTTTAAAAGGGCAAACACAATTTTATGGAGGTTTAATTCTTATGCTTATGACAGCTTTACAAACAAAAGCAAAAAAGCTGCCCGAAAAGCCTGCGGTTGAGCAAAAGGGATTTAAGGCATTTTTAAAGAAAAACATTTACATTATAATTGCCTTTTTCCTGCCGTTTGTTCTTATGACCATAGGCTTTGCGATAATGGAGGTTTCTCCGTTTGGCGACAAGCAAATTCTTGTTACTGACCTTTGGCACCAGTATTATCCGTTTTTGGTAGATTTTCAGGATAAGCTTAAGCACGGCGAATCACTGTTCTGGTCTTGGACGCAGGGCGGCGGCGTAAATTACTTTTCGCTTATGTCATACTACCTTGCAGGCCCTATGAACTTCTTGTGCGTATTTATTCCGTCACAGTGGCTTAGGGAATTTCTTATGTTCAGCGTTTGTGCAAAGGTTGCCTTTGCAGGCTGCTTTACAGCGATTTTTCTGCGCTCGGTTTTCAAAAAGAACGATTTTTCTCTCGTTGTGTTCGGTACAACTTTTTCGTTCTGCGCATTCTTTATGGGCTACTATTGGAACACAATATGGCTTGACACGGTCTGCATTACTCCGCTTGTGGCACTCGGAATTGTTAAACTCCTTACAGAGGGCAAATTCAGACTGTTTACAATTACTCTTGCGGTTTCTTTGCTTTCAAACTACTACATAGGTTTGTTTACCTGTATTTTCGTTCTTCTTATTTTCATTGCATACAGCATTGTTAAGTGGGACGGCTTTAAAAGCTTTTTTACAAAACTTGCAAAAACCGCACTTTTCTCATTACTTGCAATCGGTATGACGGCATTCTTCCTGTTGCCTGCGTTCTTTGCCCTGCAAAACACCCACGCAACCTCGAGTACATTCCCGTCTACATACGCAATTAACATAGGCTCTACAAACGACCTTTTGGGTACGCTTGAGGCTATGAAAAAGATTTTCTCAAATCTTCTTACATTCATAACTCCGGCAACAAAAGAGGCTGACGCCCTGCCTAACATTGCCTGCGGTACAGTTTCTTTGGTACTCGGCATCGTATTCCTTACATCTAAGAAAATCACACTTAAGGAAAAAATCGTTGACGGCTGTCTTGTTCTCTTTATGATGTTAAGCTGCGTTATCCGTCAGCTCGACTACATTTGGCACGGCTTCCACTTTACAAATATGATTCCTTACCGTTTCAGCTATCTTATCAGCTTTGTAATTGTGGTTATGGCTTACAGAGCATTTATGCTGATTGACTTTACCACCTGTTGGGATGTAATTTTGGCGGCGCTCTTCTCGGCAGTTATCATTCTGATTGCCATTGATACACAAGAAACATACGCTATCGTGGGTACAGCCGTTATTGCGGCACTCGTATGCATTGTGCTTTTCCTCTATACAAAAAGAATTATTCCAAAGCAGGTGCTTTTGATTATACTTGCGGTCATAGTCGTGGGCGAAAGCGGCACTACCGCATATATCGGTGTTAAAACCACAACCGTAACGGGCACATTCGATTACCCTCGAGGTGAGGGAAACACAGCCTCTGTAATTGAATATATGGATAACCTCGAAAAAGGTACCAAGGAAATGTGGCGTGCCGAAATGACAAGCACACAAACCCTCAATGACGGTTCACTCAACGGCTATAACGGACTTTCAATGTTCAACTCAATGGCTAACGAAGATATGACCGTATTCTTTGAGAACTTCGGTATGATGGGCTGGCAGAGCGGCAACCGTTACACATATGCCGAAAGCTCGCCTGTAACAAACACATTTATGAACCTTAAGTATCTGATTTCAAGAGAGGGTACTTACAAAAACAGTTATGACCTTACAAATACCTACCAGTCGGGCGGCATAACCTTGCTCAAAAACGAACATTACATTCCTATGGGCTTTATGGTTAATTCCGACTTGCTCAAGTGGCAGGTAAACAAAAACGAGGACCAGTTTAACCCGTTTGACCAGCAAAACGAGTTCTTTAAACTTGCAACAGGCGTAAACGAAAATGTATATACACAGCTTGAGGTTGTTTCGCAGGGACACACAGACTACTCACAGTTCCCCGTAAATAAACTTTCTTACGGCAACTACAGCTACAACTGTACCGATACAACCACAACACCGCACCTTAAGTGGAACTACACAGCGCCGTACTCGGGATATGTGTATGTTTATGCCGACATTGACGGTAAAGACGATGTTTCATTTATGATAAACGACGATTCGACAAATACGCAAACTCTCGGAATGGGCAGACCGTACATTGCTTGCGGCGGATATGTAAACGAGGGTGATAAAATCTCTGTTTATGCCGAACTTCCGCAGGGACAGGCAGGCAGTGCGCATGTGTATGTAAATATGCTCGACCAAAATGTTTATGAACAGGGATACGCGCAGATAAGCAAAGATGTTATGACAACAACCGAGCTTACAGGCTCATCTATGAAGGGCACAATAAACGCAAGCGAGGACGGACTTTTCTACACCTCTGTTCCTTATGAAGAGGGCGGCTGGACCGCATATGTTGACGGCAGAGAAGCTGAAATTACACCTGTCGGCAATGCGCTTATAGCATTCAACCTCAACAAAGGCGAGCACAGCATAGAGCTTGTGTATTATCCAAAGGGATTTAAGCCGGGCGCTGTTGCAACGGCGGTATGCCTTGCAGGATTTGTGGCAATTTGCGTTTATGTTTACATTATTAAAAAGAAAAAGGGCGGAACCACAGCGGAAGAAATCACCCCTACCCCACCGCCTGCAAAAACTAAAAAAGCAAAAACCCAAAACATTAATACTTGATTTGATAAAAAGGCAGTTTCGTAAATTTGAAACTGCCTTTTTGCGTGTATTTTGGCGGTTCTCTATCAAAAGTTGGGGTAAATTGTGGTTTGGCGGAGTGTCGGTCGGGCATTGAAATTTAGCTAACGCTAAATTATCCTCCCAAAAACAAAAAAAGTTTACTCAATTTTTTCAAAAATT
>NZ_JBBNJY010000050.1:0-10662 GCF_040093295.1 Ruminococcoides bili | reverse complement strand
TCACCTGCGGTATTTACTTTAACTTTCAGCGATTTTTGTCCAAAACATTTTTCTTCCGAAACATAGCTTGTTGAATAATCAATACCGCTGCCTTGGTTTATATTGCTCCAATATGTACTGCTTTCCAAGCTGTGGTTTTTAAGTAAATTTTGAACATTGGTTGTTGTCGCATAATTAGTTGTAACTCTGTTAAGATTTTTCAGGTTATTTTTAGATGTATCGGCTTGTCCGTCAGTATACGAATAAACCGCTGCGCCCATTTTTTCGCCGCTTTGCAAACGGTTTTCAACAGATATTGTTCTGCCTAAATTATCAAATTGATATACAGATACGCAGTCGTCTCTGTTGCCATATACACCGTCAAGACCTGCTGAGCGGATATTTGTAAGATTGTACTCATTACGGCTGAATGTGATTTTTTGTCCTGCTGTTCCGTCTGAAGCATATTCGGTAACTGATGTAACTTTCTTGCCTGAGCTTAAGGACGAATAACCAAAAACTACCTTATATCCGTCCGTGTCGGTTACGCTTGTCATTGAACCGTCATTATCGTATTCAAATGTTATTATTCCATTGTCGGGGTTTTGAATTTGAATAAGTCTGTCGTTGTTGTCATATCTGAAAATTCTTGCTTTTCCCGCTGAGTTTGTAACCTTTGTTATACAATGCTCGCTGTTTCTGTTAAATGTAAGTTTATCTCCACAAGCATCTTCTATTGTACTTATTCCTTTTGCAGAATCTAAATTAATTTTAACGCTGTTAGAATTTGAATCCGTTGTCTTAACAAGAACACCGTCACTGTTAAATATCAATTTGTTATTTTTTTCATCTTTAATTGTGTACTTTTCAGCTGAATTTGACGAATTAACGGTTAACTCCAGCTTTAGACCGTCTTCATCTTTATATGTTGTTTTACCGTTAGTTGTTTCTTCCAAAAAATAATGGTCCGTACCATCTTCATCAGTATATACATACGGATAATTATCTATTAAGTAATCTGATGTGCTAAACTTTGATGACGGATAAAGTGTCTGCTGATAATTCAGTTTCCAACCTTTTCCGGCATACGGAAATGAGCTTGTAAAATGTGAATTACTTGTATATCCGTTAAATATATGCTGTAAAGAAACAGAGCCACTGCCGACAGTAGAATTATCAGATGTAATAAAAGTCAAGTTTCCCGAATAGTCATTAATATACGCAGTACCTGCCGTACCGACAGAGAACGAAGAATAAGACCAATAGTTTTCAAGACCTTTATTGTTTCTGTAAGTAATAGCGATTACCGGGCGTGGTATTGAGGAAGACGGATAAGAACCCGAATAGAATGAAGCACATTGTTCTTCATCACTTTCGTTTGTTGATTTTAATACAACACCGTAGTTTTTGCTACCGTTATACCATTTTTTTACAATATTTGTAATATCCCAATCATGCCATGTTCCGTTATCGGAAGTTAATTTTTCATAATCAAGCGCTGTTCCGCTAAAATCGGCACTATTATTCCAAGTAATTGTTTTTTGTGACCAATCGCTTGTAACAGGATATGCGCCTATATACATATCATCATAAAAAGAATTCTGATAAAGATGCATATTCAGTTGCGCCGAAACAACAATATCTCCCTTATTGAGCTTAGGCAATTCATTTAACTTTATATAAGTTCTGTACATACCGGAGCCATATGTTCCGACATATACAGTTCCTGTATATCCCGTATCACTGCCATAGCCGTAAGAAGTATTTGGATTTGAATTATCTACATATGCACATGATGTTTTATTCCATTTTTGACTTGTGGTGAAAGTAGGGTCAAGAGTTACAGGAAATACTCTTTCATCGTCCTCAAGCCAACTTTTATCATAAGATAAAGTAACCGTCAATTTATTGTTTTTCTGATTTGTAATTTTCACCGAAACATCAGAACTGCCGTTTCCCGCAGAATCCGTCATATACGGAGCTTCAATTATGTATACTTCTTTACCGTTTTTATCTGTAAGCGATATTTCCCTTTCATTTTTTTGAACTGCATTCAAATTGTTTATTTTATATTGAATTACAAATTCATTATTTACATTTTTACTTTTAATAATAAAATTTTCTTTAACACCCAATGAGTTGACAAGACATTGCAAGTCTATGTTGTCATAAATATTTTCATAGAGCATTTCAGACATAAGATTTTCTTGTGCAAGGAAAGCATCATTACCGGTAAGTTCTTCTGTGTTATCAACTAATTTACCTTTACTGTAATTAGTGCCTTTATAACCCCAACTTACCATGTAATCGTCAAACTCAACTTTAATCATATTGTTTAGTTTGGCTTTATTCGATAAATTGACATTAATATTACTGTTTTGATTTTTATAGTATTTTTCATTATTTGCAATTCCTGCTTCATCTTCGGTAGCGTTTCCGTTTACTTCGGACAATGAATTATTATATTCCACCCATTCGTCATTATTGTCTTTATAATGCACCGGGTACTCATACTGCGCCGCCATCGTAGAGCCGTCACTCATTCTAAAATACTTTGTGTACTCATCTCGTTCAGAAACCAATTCACCGACAATAGTGTTTTCTGTATCATTTTCTTCTGCAGACGAGAATTTTGATAAATTTGCCGCAACCGCCTGTACAGGAAAAGTGAATGCTATTGTTGCCGTTAATGTTACCGATACGGCAGATAATAATTTTTTAAATACACCCATTATAAATCCCTCCAAAATATTATAATAACTTATTAATTTTTAACCAAATCATAATAATCACCTTCTAAAATTTATATAAAATTAACATAGTCTTATTATATCATTTATTTGTCATTTATCAATAAAATTTTAATAAAATAGTGAACAAATATCACTATGTTTAATTGTAAGATGTTACAATTTACTGTTTATATTTGTTATTACGATTATTGATTATAATAAAAAGATATTGATTTTTTGTATCAATACCTTTGCTTTTATAAAAGTAATATATAATTTTAATTTTTTAATCCCAGATACAATACTTAACAATCTTAGCAGGCACACCGGCTACTACTGCCCAGGATGGGACATCGTTTGTTACTACAGCGCCTGCGGCTATGATTGCGCCGTCACCGATTGTTACGCGCGAACCTATCCATACGCTTTTGCCGATATGTATAGGCTTTGGAATTGTATTTGCTCTGTGTGCAGGATTTTATTCGTGATTTAAAGTTGCAAAAACTGCCTGATGACCGATAAATACATTATCACCAATATAAATTCCTCCTTGGTCTTGAAAACAGCAGTCTTTGTTTCAGACCGTTTGAACCGAGGTTTGATGCGGATATGCATATAATATGGAAGAAAAATCAGGTTCACTCAAAAGCTACGCAAAAATTTTTATGTAAGTTATCAAACCGACTAAACGAAAACCAACCGTCGGAAATCTAAAAACGACGGTTGGTTTTTGTCTTTTATCGAAAGTTGAGAGAATTATGGTTTAGCAAAATACTTTTATGATTATTTTAGGAATACTCCAATAAACCATAATTTGTATATTTTACTCCGCTATTTCTTCTGATTCATCTCGGTAATTTCCAAATTTAAAAACAAAGCTGATTTCGGAACAATTTGTATTAAAACTTACCAAACATTCGGCATCAATATCATTGTAAAGCGAATAATCTAAAAACAGTTCGTTAAAGTCAACATTATCGTAAAAATCAGCATTTATATTTTTTGCGTCAAAATACTTCCGAGCCCTTTAGCAAAACTGTCGCTGATATTGTCGTTTTTATTAAACAACGCTTTTGAATTTACAGAGCTTATATTTAAATTAAATATCATATGCGACTCATCGTCCATAACAAAACTGATCATCCAAGTCCCATTCCGGCACCGCCCTGTTTTCTTGCTCTTGAAATTAAATAGACAATAAGCTTTATATTTTATAAATATACCATAAATTTAAACAGCATAATATATTTTATATGTAAATATTGCAATAATATAAATTAAATGCTATAATATCAAAAGTAATCATAAAGGAGGAGAATATGAAAAAATCATTCAAATGTATATCATTAATGCTTTCTTCATTGCTCATTCTCGGCTGCGGTTCTACTGCGTTTTCTGCCGCCACTGTTGAAGATAACGAATCCGTTAAAGCTATTTACGAAAAGATTGAGGAAGGCAGAACCGTTTTATACGACGAAAACAACAACGAAATTCCTGTTGAAAAACTTAATGACGATACTGAAAATATAAGCAAAAAACTTCCGCAAAAATATGACTTGCGAGATTACGGCAGAGTATCTAAGGTTAAAAATCAGGGTTCCGAGGGATATTGCTGGGCATTTGCATCTGTAGCATCAATGGAATCGAGTATTCTCTCGCAAAATAACCTAAAAAGCAAGCTCGGAGAAAATCCGCAAGACACCATTGACTTATCAGAGGCAGGACAAACCTGGTACATACATTCAGGCATAGTTGACAAGTCATCTCCTTTTTACGGCGATTACATAAACGATTCGTCAAAAGGCAGTAACGGAGGCACTTCCGATACTCTTGCCATCTCGCTTAACTCGGGGTTTGGTACATATCCGCAAAGTCTTTGCCCTTACAATGAAGTGAAGAAAGGCTTTTCAGAAACCCTTAGATATTATTCAGACTACAGACTCAAGGACTACAGTGAAATAAGCAATAACAAAGATACTTTAAAATCAAAGATTGTGTCAAACGGTGCCGTTACCGTTTACTATCCAAGCATTACCGACTGTTATTCTTCCGACTACGCTAACTATTACAGCGATAATACCTGCATTGGAATCGGAGATTCGCATTTAATAGTCGTTGTCGGCTGGGACGATAATTACAGCAAAGATAATTTTACCGGTAAAGTCAAGCCTTCAAATGACGGTGCATGGCTGTGCAAAAACAGTTGGGGCGAGCATTACGGCAATGATGGTTATATTTGGATTTCTTACGATACAACCAATCTTGCTTTTTCTCAATATATAATGCAAGGCAACAATGCTTATGACAACGAATATCAGAACTGCTTTGTCACTCAAGGTTACGGTTACAATTATGAAGGTGCAGCAAATGTATTTACCGCCCAATCCGACGAACAGTTAAAACAAATCAGTTTCAAAACCTTGGGTGCTTATGATTATACCGCCTCTGTTTATGCACTTAATGCTGATTTTGATAACCCAAAAGACGGCAGACTTCTCACTGCTTTCAGCGGGAAAATTGAGAATAACGGCGTACATTACATAGATGTAAAAGATGAAGTTTACCTTACATCGGGTGAAAAATTTTCGGTTGTAATTGAGTCAAACAACGATTCAAGCTATATGTCTTTTTCGAGTTCTTTACTTACAAATCAGAATTGCAAAGAAAATAATTCCTATATACTTAGCCATAACCAATGGAGTGATGCATATAATCAGCCTGATATTTCAAGGGCATATGCCTCTATAAAAGCTTTTACTTCCGATTTAGATAACAGTGAAGTTACAGAAAATCTAAAAAAGGCCGTTTCAGATGCCGAAAACATAGATAAAAGCAAAATCTCCTCCGAGAAATACGCAAATCTTCTGAATAATCAGATTGAAGCGTCAAAATCCCTTTTAAGCAATTCATCTTGCTCTGTTCAAGATATGAACAATTCTGTTATCCTTTTAAAATACTATGAAGAAAAAGCCGTTGACGCTCCTTATGAAATAAGCAGTATTGACGATTACTTTACGCTTATTGAAATTTGCAATAATTACGGCTATATTCCGGAAAAAATAAATCTAAATACCGACCTTGATTTCGCCGTTTATGATAAAGAAGTACCACCGCTATGCAACAGCGACGGTTATTTCAGTTCTGTATTTTACGGAAATAATCATACAATCAAAAACATTAAAATCGGTTCAACAAAAAATGAATTGAACAATATCAGCGGATTCTTCGGTTCTTTGCAAGGTGCAAAAATATATGATTTAACAATTGAAAACGCAAATGTCGCACCTGCAAATGTTAGCGGTGTGCTCAGTGCTTACGCTAAATATGCCGCTATTTTAAACTGCGCTGTAAAAAACAGCACTGTAAATTACAACTACTTTTCCGATACTCAATCATCGGGAGCAATATGCGGTGAAGCGTGGTACTCAAGCGTTTCATACTGCAATGTTGAGGGCAATACAATATACGGCAAATACGCAAGTGAATTTGCTTTTTCCGTACAATCAATTTACGGTTACTGCACTCAAAGAAGCAACAAAGTTTATGCAACAAAATCATTGTCTGTATTTGATGAGGCAAACTCAAAGATGAGTAACCTCTCCTTTATTCCTACTCCGGCAAACAGTGATATTTTTATTGAAATGCGGGACAATTATGTACGAGTTTCGTCATTACTGCATAGCGTAACAAGCTGCAGTTCAGATACGGTCAGCGTTGAAAAATCAGGTGATTATTATTACATTGATAAAAGCACTCTCAACGATGACGATTTTGTACTTGTGAACATCGATTATAAAGACAGTAACAATGATTACAATTATACGGTTGACCTAAGTGACAAGTCATTGATTCTTATTTCAATTAATTATACAGTGTCAGAAACTCTTGAAATCCCTTCCACCTATCTTGGACGACAGGTGAAAAATTTATCCTCATCTATATTTGTAACAACAGATACAAGCAATGTTAAAACCCTTATTTTACCCGATAGCCTTACAACTCTCGATAATACAAATATTAAACCGATTTACACTCTTGAAAATCTTGTGATCGGAAACGGAATTACAGAAATCCCCGACAGTTTTGCAAACTATATGAATAATCTTGAAAATGTAAAACTCGGTAACAATGTAACCAAAATCGGCAAAGATGCATTCTGCGGATGCGCAAGACTGACAGAGATAAAAGTTCCCGACAGTGTAAAATACATAGACGATTATGCATTCATCGGTTGTTCTTTTAATAAAGTATTAATCGGCAAAAATGTTGAATACATAGGTGATGAAGCGTTTGGATATTTCGATTATATTTTATCAAACAAAGGAAATTCAAATATATTGAACCCATATTATGTAATCAACGGTTATTCCTCTACCGCAGCCGAAAAATACGCAAAAGAAAACGGAATTAAGTTTATAGACCTTAATAATCAACCCGCTGATACAGAACAAACTTATACATATATAAACGACCTTGTTGCAGGGGACATCAATCTTGACAATAAGATTGATGTAAACGATGTTACTCTTTTGCAAAACTATTCAGCCGGCAATGCTGAATTTAACGATTTTCAGTACAAAAATTCAGCTGTTACCCGCTACATCACATCAATTACAATTAATAATGTAACCGAAATTCAGCGTTACCTTTCAGGATATATTGATACTCTTGAAATTTACAGCGTAGGTTAATTAAAAAATATATGCACCTGTAAGCCGCATAATTTACAGGTGCATTTTTTTACAATTAAGTAATACAATAAATTTCCGTAAAACACAAAACAGACCGCTGGCAAACGGTCTGTTCTGTATTGTGTGTTTTATGAAAATGAAGCCCGTTCGTAACAGGCACATTTCAACAATGTTACAGTAACTATATATAGTTACTACTTTAATATTATACCGAAAATCGCCATAAAATCAAGTGTTATTTGCTGTATTTGTAGGAATCGTAAGCCAAAAAGGCAAATTGCACATAATTTGCGAGTAAAGTTTGTTTATTAATTTTCGAGGCTTTTTTAAAGTTTGACCAAAACAAACAAATATTCTTTGATTTATGTCAGAGTTTTTAGATTTTTTAAAAACTGTACTTACAAAAGCAAAATAAAAAGCACCGTGTAAAAACGGTGCTTAAAATACTGATTATAGATTAGTCAGCTGTGTATGGGAGCAAAGCAAGGTGTCTTGCACGCTTAATTGCAACTGTAATTTCACGCTGATGTTTTGCACAAGTACCTGTTACACGGCGAGGAAGGATCTTACCTCTCTCTGACATATAACGACGAAGACGAGCGATGTCCTTATAATCAATGTGTTCAACCTTATCAACGCAGAAACCGCAAACCTTCTTGCGAGCTTTTCTACCACGGTTAATTGGTCTGTCAGCCATTGTGAGAACTCCTTTCAATGAATTATATTATAATTCAGTTAAATTTAAAATGGTAAATCATCATCAAGCGGCATATCCTGAAAATCTGAATTTGAACCGCTCTGATATGACTCAGCAGGAGCCTGTGCCTGCTGGTATGGAGCCGAGCCGTAAGACTGGTTAGAGCCATAAGACTGTGCGCCATATGATTGATTGTTGCCGTAAGACTG
This sequence comes from Ruminococcoides bili, assembly GCF_040093295.1. NCBI lineage: Bacteria > Bacillati > Bacillota > Clostridia > Eubacteriales > Oscillospiraceae > Ruminococcoides > Ruminococcoides bili. The sequence goes on along the minus strand of NZ_JBBNJY010000050.1, from coordinate 2,354 downwards.
ATTATTGTATCCGTTAGCATTACTGTCACGGCGTTCGCCTGTGAAGCTAACATTGTCTGCAACAATCTCTACTACATAACGGTTAGAACCGTCTTTTGCCTGGAACGAACGGCTCTGAAGCTGTCCGTCAACAGCAATCATAGAACCCTTGCTGAAATATCTGCAAACAAATTCAGCAGTCTGACGCCAGCAAACAATATTGAAAAAATCCGCCTTGCGTTCTTCGCCGCTCTTTACATATGAACGGTCAACCGCAATACTGAAAGATGTTACGCTGACACCGTTAGGGGTTGTCTTAAGTTCCGGATCGGCAGTTAATCTGCCCATTAAAACCACTCTGTTAAGCATTTTTAAGTTCCTTTCGTGTTCGAGGAATAACCCCTACAAAGGTTCATTCGTAAATTATTCTTCTTCTTTTTTGATGATGATTGAACGCATTACACCGTCTGTAATCTTGTAGATACGGTCGAGCTCTGCAGGGAACTCTGCTGTGCTTTCAAAATCAAAGAGAACATAGTAGCCTTCGCTCTCCTTGTTGATAAGGTAAGCAAGCTTTCTCTTGCCCCATTCGTCAACATTCTTTAAAGTGGCATTGTTTTCGATGAGAGCCTTGAATTTCTCTACTACCTTCTGAACGTTCTCTTCGCCGTTCTTAAGAGAAACTACCATTACTGTCTCGTAATTAGCTGTTACTGCCATTATATTGCACCTCCTTCTGGACATTATGGCGGCTTTCGCCGCAAGGATGTTATACTCTTTGTATTGCATAACAAAATTATTATACCATTATTTTTGCTTTTGTCAATATTTGAAATCAAAAAATTCGGAAAAAATCCGCAATTTTTCTTTGACTATTGACATTTTACCTCCTTATGGTAACATATTATTAAAGTACAGGAGGCAAGTATGACAAAAGTTAAAATTTGCGGACTTAAAAATCAGACCGACATAAAATGTATTAATACACTCTCCCCCGATTTTGCAGGGTTTGTTATGTTTTTTGAGAAAAGCCATAGGAATATTTCTGTCCAAACGGTGCAGGAATTGCTCGCTTTGCTTGACAAAAATATAAAGAGCGTTGCCGTTACCGTATCACCAACCGAAGAACAGCTTGAACAGATTTATAACCTTGGGTTTGACTATGTACAGATACACGGCAATATAACCGACGAAGTCCTAAAGAACAGCAAAACTCCGATAATCAGAGCAATAAATGTCAGCGGAACAGACAGCTTGACCGACCTTGATAATTACAAAAATGTAAAAGGCATTTTATTTGATTCCGCCGTACCCGGAAGCGGACAAGGTTTTGACTGGACACTGCTTAAAAAACTCCCTAAAACCGACAAAATGCTTTTCCTTGCAGGCGGACTTACAGCCGACAATGTAGCCAAAGCCGTTGCTCAGCTGCGCCCCTTTGCGGTAGATGTCAGCTCAGGCGTTGAGCTTGCCGACAAATCGGGTAAGGATTTTGAGCTTGTCAGAACATTTATTGAAAATGCGAGAAATTCTAAATAATCACAAATAATCAAACATTATTCAAATCCACTTAAATATAATTACAAACAGGTGACTGAAATGAAAGAACACAATTATAAAATGAACATATCGCAGGCAGAATTTTTTAATATTCTCGGCAATCACACCCTAAAAGATATGCCGCTTTCAAACCTAAACAGAAACACCGCAAGCGATACAACACTTTACGGCTCTGTAAACGGTAAATCCGCAAAACTCTGTCCTCACCCTGCCGACAAATACAAGCCTTTTAATCCGATAAATGAAATTACAGCCGAAGAGTGTGGAACTCAGCTTGATGTATGCGTTAAATCTTACACAAACAAAAAAGATATAATATTTTGGATCGGTTTTCTTGTATTGGTTACGGTTTCAACCTGCCTTGTCCTTTTCCTAAGCTATCCCGAAATCTATACAGAACTGCCGTTTATATGGTTTTTGCCCGTATTCGATATAATTGCTGTTTCACTGTTATTCGGCTTTATGATAAAAAGCAACAAAAATGTTTTCTTTAAACGCTTTGAAAAGATTTTCAAGGACTACATAATGCAATAAAAAGTAGGTTCTATGGTAAATTTTATAAAATCAAAATTTAGTTCAACCCTTTTTAAAAGGTGCTGTTTTGAGCAGAGCCAACAAAAGGCAAGTGTAAGTTTAAAAAGGAAATAATTAAATAACTTATTTTGCCAAGTACAAATTTTATTAGAAAAATATAAGTTAGAGGTTCCAAGGTCACTGACCTTGGTCGTCTAAGGAAAGGGGATACTTAAGGGGAAAGGGACTCGAAATCCCTTTCCCCTTAAGCGTGCTTTCTTTTGGAGCTTTTCTTTTCACGC